>NZ_CP110855.1 GCF_027594745.1 Saprospira grandis
GACTCAAAAAAGGCGAAGTGGAGATGATGGTCAATTATGCTCTAGAACCAGAAGAGGTAGCCGAGGGACTGATTCTCAGCTGCCAAGCTTACCCCAAATCAGAAGAAATCATGCTCGATTTTGACGATATTTAACTAAGCGTACGAACAAGCGTTCGTATTTTTCCTTATATTAAAGAATCGAGCCTTAAGTCTATTTTGACTAAGATGATAAAATAGAATACTTATGACTAAGTCAATCAATATCGCAAAATTAGAAGAGCGTTTTCAAGCTAAGGTAGATGCCGAGCAGAAAATCGAGCCTAAAGATTGGATGCCAGAGGCTTACCGCAAAACGCTAATTCGCCAGATTTCTCAGCATGCGCACTCTGAAGTAGTGGGGATGCTGCCCGAAGGAAACTGGATTTTGAGAGCGCCCAGCCTCCGCCGCAAAGTGGCCCTTCTGGCCAAGGTGCAAGATGAAGCTGGCCATGGTCTTTACCTGTATAGCGCTGCCGAAACCTTGGGCATCGATAGAGAGGAGCTCTATGAGCAGTTGCTTTCGGGCAAGGCCAAATATTCCAGCATCTTTAATTACCCCACCCAAACTTGGGCCGATATCGGAACGGTGGGCTGGTTGGTTGATGGTGCAGCCATTATGAATCAAGTGATGCTCACCCGCACCTCTTATGGTCCTTATGCCCGCGCTATGGTGCGCATTTGTAAGGAAGAGAGTTTCCATCAGCGCCAAGGCTACGAAATCCTTTTGGCCCTTAGTCAGGGGACCGAAGAGCAGCGCCAAATGCTACAAGATGCGGTAAATCGCTGGTGGTGGCCATCTTTGATGATGTTTGGACCCAGTGATGCCGCTTCTACGCATTCGGCCCAATCTATGGCCTGGAAAATCAAGCGAAAATCAAATGATCAACTCCGCCAAGAGTTTGTCGATGCAACGGTCCGCCAAGCCGAATATTTGGGCGTGACTTTGCCCGATCCAGACCTCAAATGGAATGAAGAAAGAGGCCATTACGATTTTGGCGAAATCAATTGGGATGAATTCTGGGCCGTGGTTAAAGGCAAAGGACGTTGCAATAAAAACCGCCTGAAAACAAGACGCAAAGCGCATGAAAATGGCGCCTGGGTCAGAGAAGCCGCTATGGCTCATGCCGAGAAGCGAGCCGCCCGCCAAAAGGAAGAGGGCATCGCCTAAAACGGAATTGGCCTAGCGATGTGAAAGGGTGGCGCAAAGCGCCAGACCAAAGCCGCCTTTGGCGGCTGCAGGGCCGAGCAGACCTGCGAGCCCTGTAACGTAGCGCCGCAAGGCGAAGCCGCAGCGGAGGCCCCAAAACATTAAAAATAACAAGCAATGGATAAGAAATCATGGCCTCTATGGGAGGTGTTTATCAGAAGTAAATCGGGTTTGCAGCACAAACATGTGGGCAGCCTGCATGCCGTAGATGCACAAATGGCCCTAGAAAATGCCAGAGATGTATACACGCGCAGAAGTGAAGGTTTAAGCATTTGGGTGATCCCCTCTAGCCAAATTGTGGCCTCTGAACCCGAAGACGAATATATCTTCGAGGCGGCTAAATCTAAGGTGTATCGCCACCCCACTTTCTATGATATTCCCGATGAAGTGGGCCATATGTAGCCCTATTTGCTCAGACCAAAAAAACTGAATCTTATGGATCAAGCTGCCGCCTTACTGGACTATGTCCTCCGATTGGCAGATACCAATCTCGTTTTGGGCCAACGCCTGGCAGAATGCTGCGGACATGCCCCAGAACTAGAGTTAGATATTGCATTAACCAATATTTCTTTGGACCTAATGGGCCAAGCCAGATCACTTTATCAATATGCCGCCGAGCTGAAGGGCGAGGGCTGCACAGAAGATGATTTGGCCTATTTGCGGACCGAAAGAGAGTTTCGCAACCCCCTTCTAGTAGAGTACCCCAATGAGGATTTTGCCTATACCATTTTGCGCCAATTTCTCTTCGATGCCTATAATCAACTCTTTTATCAGGCCCTACAAAATAGTAGCGATGCTCGCCTAGCAGAAATTGCCCGCAAGTCGATAAAAGAAATTCGCTACCATCTTCGCTTTAGCGCCGAATGGTGCATCCGCCTAGGCGATGGCACCGAATTGAGCCGCCAAAAAATGCAAACGGCCCTAGATGACCTTTGGGATTATACCGCCGAGCTTTGCACGCCCAATGCTACCGATCAGACGCTTTTGTCTAGCGGCATTGCCGTAGATCTCGAACAGCTTAAAGCGCCTTATTTTGAACGAGTAGAAGAAATTTTGACCAAAGCTACCCTCGAAAAACCCAATTATGAACCCTTCCAACAAGGAGGAAAAGAGGGCAGCCATACCGAATTTTTAGGCCACCTTTTGGCCGAATTGCAGGTGCTTCAAAGAACCTATCCAGGAGCAGAATGGTAATGTTTTGGGGCCTCCCGCCTTCGGCGGGCGCTACGTTTCGGGGCTCGCAGGTTTGCTCGGCCCTGCAGCCGCCAGAGGCGGCTTTGGTCTGGCGCTTTGCGCCACCCCTTCACATCGCTAGGCCAGGCCCGCGCTTGGCCTATTAAAGAAATAAAGATTCCGTTATTTCTTTAATCCGTTAATTCTTTATTTAAAGAAATCTTTATCCCATTATGGCGGTACAAATCGCAGAAGTAGAAGGCTATTTGGCCCAGGTCAAAGATCCCGAAATTCCGGTCCTATCGGTTTTGGATATGGGGGTGGTTCGGGCCATTCGCCCCTTTGAAGAAGAGGGTGTAGAAATCGACTTGACGCCTACTTATTCGGGCTGTCCAGCTATGAGTACGATTTCCTTTGATATTGTAGCAGAACTAGAGGCCCAGGGTATTCATCCCGTGAAAATCAATATGGTGCTTAGTCCAGCTTGGACCACCGACTGGCTCACAGAAGAGGGCCGAAAAAAACTGCGGGCCTATGGCATTGCTCCTCCCGAGGGGCAGGCGGGCCGCATCGATGCACTTTTTGGAGAGGCGCCACAACCCGCCTGCCCCCGTTGCGATTCTAGAAATACCAAGCAGTTGAGCCAATTTGGTTCTACGGCTTGCAAGGCCTTGTATCAATGCCAAGATTGCAAAGAGCCTTTTGACTACTTTAAATGTCATTAAAAAGCAAATATGTCTGACTTACTACTGAAAAAACAAGAAGGGGCCATTTTAGAGCTGTCGCTCAATCGGCCCAAACAATATAATAGTTTCAATCGCCCGATGGCTTTGGCCCTTATTGCTGCTTTGGAAGAGGCTGCTGCGGACCAAACTGTTCGGGTGATTGTGTTAACGGCCCAAGGCAAAGGCTTTTGCGCCGGCCAAGACCTCAATGAAGTGACCGACCCCAATAATGGGATTAACTTTGAGGCCATTTTAGAAGAGCACTACAACCCCATTATTCGCCTAATTCGCCAGACCGAAAAGCCCATTATTGCCGCCTTGCAAGGAGTGGCTGCTGGCGCTGGGGCCAATATCGCCTTGGCTTGTGATTTTGTAGTTTGTAGCGAAAAGGCCAGCTTTACTCAAGCCTTTAGCAAAATTGGCTTGGTGCCCGATAGCGGCGGAAGCTATATTTTGCCCCGTTTGGTGGGCTGGCAAAGAGCCAACGCTATGCTCATGCTCAGCGAGAAGTTTACTGCTCAAGAAGCCCTAGAGCTAGGCATGATTTATAAAGTAGTGGCCGCCGAAGAACTAAGCTCTACCACTCAACAATTGGCAGAGCGCTTGGCCAATATGCCTGGCCAAGCTTTGGGTTGGACCAAACGCCTGCTCAATGCCTCTATTACTAATACCTTAGAAGAACAGCTCGATTTAGAATCAGACTTGCAAATTAAAGCAGGCTATTCGGCTGACTTTAAGGAAGGGGTGGCCGCCTTTTTAGAAAAACGCACCCCAAAATTTAATTAAGACAAATAAAGTGATTTCCATGAAAGTTGCTGTTATCGGAGCAGGTTCTATGGGCAGCGGCATTGCTCAAATTGCCGCCACTCAAGGCCATTCTGTATACTTATATGACAAGTTTCCGCAGGCGCTAGAAAAGGCTCTCGGAAAGCTAAAGAAAATTCTCCATCGCCTAGTTGAAAAAGGGCGTTTGGGCCAAGAAGAGGCCGAGGCCATTTATGGCCGAATTGAGCCCATTTCTGAACTTGAAAAATTGGCCGATTCGGGCCTAGTGATTGAGGCCATTGTTGAAAATCTGGAGATTAAGAAGGCCGTTTTTCAAGAGCTAGAAAGCCTGTTGGCCAAGGATTGTATTTTGGCTTCTAACACCTCTTCGCTTTCTATTGCTTCTATTGCGGCAGCTTGTCAGTATCCAGAGCGCGTATTGGGCATCCATTTTTTCAATCCAGCTCCCTTAATGAAGCTGGTCGAAATTATTCCAGCGGTCCAAACCGCCGATGCAGTGACCCAAAAGGCCAAAGCAATTATTGATGGCTGGGGCAAACTGACCGTATTGGCCAAGGATACCCCTGGCTTTATTGTCAATCGGGTGGCCCGCCCATTTTATGGCGAAGCCCTTCGCATTTTAGAAGAGGGCATTGCTGATGTGGCCACCATTGATTGGGCCATGAAGGAGTTGGGAGGCTTTAGAATGGGGCCTTTTACCCTTATGGATTATATCGGGAATGATATCAATTATACCGTGACCGAAACCGTTTTTAAAGCCTTTTATTACGATCCTCGCTATAAGCCCGCTTTTACGCAAAAGCGCTTGGCTGAGGCTGGATTTTTGGGCCGAAAAACGGGCCGTGGCTATTATGATTATGCAGAAGGCGCAACGGCCCCCGCTCCACAAAAAGAGGAGCTTTTGGGCCAACAGATTTTGCATCGCATTCTGGTCATGTTAATCAATGAAGCAGCCGATGCCCTCTTTTGGCAGGTCGCTAGCGCCAAGGATATTGATTTGGCCATGACCAAAGGCGTTAATTACCCCAAAGGATTATTGGCTTGGGCCAATGAATTGGGCGCAGCTCATTGTGTAGAGCAACTCGATGCCCTTTATGATACTTACCGAGAAGATCGTTATCGCTGTTCGCCTTTGTTGAGAAGAATGGCCCAAGAAAATACCTCTTTCGATGTCTAAAGAAAAAGCAGAATGGATCGTGGGCGAACAGATGTTGGCCAAAGATGCCTTTAGCCAATGGCTAGGCATTCAGGTGGAGGAAATTCGCCCGGGATTTGCCGAGCTAAGCATGCGGGTTCGTCCCGAAATGACAAATGGTTTTGGCATTGCGCATGGTGGCATTTGCTATTCTTTGGCCGATACGGCCTTGGCTTTTGCAGCTAATGCACATGGTCCAAAAAGTCGCTCAATCAATACCTCTATTGTGCATACTTTGGCGGTAGCTGAGGGCGAAAAATTATTAGCGAGGGCCGAAGAAGAATATTTGCATCCCAAATTGGCCCATTATAAGGTCTATGTTTACAACGGAAAAGGCGAACAAGTGGCCATTTTCCAAGGCTCGGTTTACCGCTCTTCTAAAAGCTGGACCCCAGAGGAGCTGGCCTAGCCGAGGCAGGCTTAGGGATGGATAGCAGTGGCCGTTAGGCCAGACCGAAGCGCTTTAGCGCTGAAGGGCCGAGCGAGCAGCGAGCTGCGACACAGCCCGACCCGCCTGAAAGGCGGGGAAGCCCCCTATTTTAAATGCGTTCTAAGAGAACAACAAGCAACAACAATATGTCTAAAGCAAGTTTTTTGGTGGATGGTGTACGCACGGCCATCGGTAATTTTGGCGGGACTTTATCGCCCGTTCGGACCGATGATTTGGCGGCCCATGTGATTAAGGAATTGGTGGCCCGCCATCCCAATATTCCGCAAGATAGTTATGATGATGTGATTTTGGGCTGCGCCAATCAGGCGGGAGAAGACAACCGAAATGTGGCCCGTATGGCGCTTTTGTTGGCTGGTTTGCCTTATTCGGTGCCTGGCGAAACGGTGAATCGACTTTGTGCTTCGGGCATGTCGGCCGCTATTCATGCGCACCGAGCCATTATGGCGGGCGATGGGGATCTGTTTTTGGCTGGCGGTGTGGAGCATATGACCCGCGGTCCTTGGGTCATTTCTAAGGTCTCTAAACCTTTTGGCCGAGATGCGCAGATGCATGATTCTAGCTTCGGTTGGCGCTTTGTGAACCCCAAAATGAAGGAAATTTATGGGGTGGATGGCATGGGCGTAACTGCGGAAAATTTGGTGGATTTGCACCAGATTTCAAGAGCCGATCAAGATCTTTTTGCCTATCGCTCTCAAATGAAGGCGGCCGCCGCTCGAGAAAAAGGCATTTTAGCCGAAGAAATTGTGCCGATTGCCATCAAGCGGCGCAAGCAAGAGGACCTTATTTTTGATCAAGATGAGTTCATCAAACCCAATTCTAGTCTAGAAGTTTTGGGCAAGTTGCGGGCGGCTTTTCGCAAGGAAGGCGGTAGCGTGACGGCGGGCAATTCTTCTGGCCTCAACGATGGTGCAGCGGTCAATCTTATCGCTTCTGCCGAGGCTGTGGAGCGCTACCAATTGCAGCCTTTGGCCCAAATTATTAGCTCGGCTGTGGTGGGCGTAGAGCCTCGAATTATGGGGATAGGTCCCGTAGAAGCTAGCCGAAAAGCCTTGGCCAAAGCTGGACTCCGCCTCGATCAAATGGATGTGATTGAGCTCAATGAGGCCTTTGCTGCCCAAAGTTTGGCTTGCACTCGCAGCCTCGGTCTAGCCGATGACGATCCTCGCATCAATCCCAATGGCGGCGCAATTGCCATTGGCCACCCCTTGGGGGTAACGGGTGCCCGAATTTTGTTGGCGGCCGCTAGAGAGTTGCAGCGCAAAGGCGGAAAATACGCCTTGGTGACGATGTGTATTGGCGTGGGCCAAGGCTATGCAACTATCATCAAAAATGTAAATGTCTAAATAGTTTTGGGGCCTCCTGCCTACGGCAGGCGCTACGTTTCGCAGCTCGCAGGTCTGCTCGGCCCTTCGCCAGCTTCGCTGGCTCGGTCTGGCCCTGCGGGCCACTGCTGCACATCGCTAGGCCAAATAACAGTCTTGCGCTTTGGCCCTAAAATTCACAACTAGCTGATAAGTAGCTTTTTGGACCAATAAAGATTTCTTTAATTAAAGAAATAAAGAATTAACGGATTAAAGATTTAAAGAAATAAAGAAGATGTCAACAACTCCCAATATTCCCAACTTTGCTTTGGGGCAGTGGCAGCCGCATGAAGGCGAAGGCATTGCACAATACAATGCCATTACGGGCCAATTGATTAGCACCGTAGGCAGCCAAGGTTTAGATTATGCGGCCATGGCCCAATACGCCAGAGAAGTCGGTAACCGCAATTTGCGCAAAATGACTTTCCACCAAAGAGGTAGAATGCTCAAGAAATTGGCTTTGCACCTTTACGGAATGCGCAAGAAATATTATCCCCTGAGTTACCAAACTGGGGCCACCAAAGTCGATAGCTGGATTGATATTGATGGGGGAATTGGGACGCTCTTCGCTTATGCTTCTTTGCGTAAAAAATTTCAAGACCAACCCTATTTTGTAGATGGCGAAACGGCTCCTTTGTCTAAAGAAGGGACCTTTGTGGGCCAACATATTATGGTCCCTCGTCGTGGGGTGGCCATTCATATCAATGCCTTTAATTTTCCTATTTGGGGAATGCTAGAAAAATTGGCGGTCAATCTTTTGGCGGGTATGCCGGCTATTGTCAAACCTGCTGAACAAACTTCTTATTTGACCCAAGCCATGGTGCAAGATATTGTGGCTTCTGGCATTTTGCCCGAGGGCGCTTTGCAGTTGGTTTGTGGTTCTGGTGTTGGCATTTTGGATCCAGTAACTTCTCAAGATGTGGTGACCTTTACGGGCTCGGCTAGTACGGGCCGTATGCTCAAAAGCTTGCCCCAGATTGTAGAGCAGGCCGTTCCCTTTAATATGGAAGCCGATTCTTTGAACTGTTCTGTTTTGGGCCTAAATGCCTTGCCTGGCACGCCCGAATTTGATCTATTTATCAAAGAGGTGCGCAAAGAGATGACCGTAAAAGCAGGACAAAAATGTACAGCTATTCGCCGCATTTTGGTCCCTCGCCAACAAATGGATGCGGTACAGGAGGCCTTGAGCCAACAATTGGCCAAAACTGTAGTGGGTGATCCTCAATTAGATGGGGTGCGCATGGGCGCTTTGGCCAGCAAAGAACAGGTCGCCGAAGTGCGCAAGCAAGTTGGCCTTTTGGCTGAAGAAAACGAATTAGTTTTTGGCCAAATGACCGACTTTGAAGTTATGGGTGCTTCTGCAGAAACAGGGGCATTTTTGGCGCCTATGCTCATGCGTTCTGCAGATGGTTTCAAAGCCACTAGAGTACATGAACTAGAAGCTTTTGGTCCAGCTAGCACTTTGATTCCTTATGATAATACAGAGGAAGCCGCAGCCTTGGCCCGAATGGGAAAAGGTTCTTTAGTGGCCTCTATTGTTACTGCAGACGACACAGAAGCTAGAGATTTTGTGATGGAGGCCGCTAGTCATCATGGTCGCATTTTGATTCTCAACCGAGATTCGGCTAAAGAAAGTACTGGACATGGTTCGCCCATGCCTTTATTGAGCCATGGTGGTCCTGGACGAGCAGGAGGTGGAGAAGAAATGGGCGGAATGCGTGGCGTTAAGCATTATTTACAGCGGACAGCTTTGCAGGGAAGTCCAACCACTCTTTCTAATGTTACGCAGACTTATCAATATGGCGGCCGCTATATTGAGGACCAAGTTCATCCTTTCCGCAAGCATTTTGAAGAATTGCAGGTTGGCGAAACTTGGATCACGCATAAACATACCGTTAGCGAGACCGATATTACCAATTTTGCCAATGTGAGCGGCGACAACTTTTATGCGCATATGGATGCCACCTCTTTAGAGGGGACCATTTTTGAGCAGCGAGTAGCGCATGGTTATTTTGTCTTGGCCAAGGCGGCCGGCTTATTTGTTGAGCCCAGAAAAGGGCCCGTTTTGCTTAATTATGGCTTAGAGGAATGCCGCTTTGTCAAGCCCGTTTATCCAGGAATGACGATTGGCGTACGCTTGACGGTTAAGGAAAAAGTGGCCCAAGAAAAGCGGGAGCCAGAAGATATTGCCAAGGGTATTGTCAAGTTTTTGGTAGATGTCTATGATGAAACTGGCGAAAGTGTGGCCATTGCCACTATTTTGACTATGGTCAAGATGTTGGACCAAAATGGAATTGACTAAATTTGGGCGTAGAGGCGGGCCAAAGGCCCGCCTGGCCTAGCGATGTGTAGCAGTGGCCGTCAGGCCAGACCTAGGCGGCGGAGCCGCCGCAGGGCCGAGCAAACTTGCGAGCTGCGAAACGTAGCGCCGACGAGCGAAGCGAGGCGGAGGCCCCAAAACATTAAAATATAGTATAAAAACGAGATAGCATGGAAGATAAGACGCAATTAGGAAAAGTAGAATTGACGGTAGAGAAAGGCCTGGCAAAAATTAGTTTTTACCATCCTGCGCATAACTCTTTGCCTGGAAAATTGCTGGCCAAATTGGCCAATACGATCACGGAAGTATCAGCTATGGAGGCGGTAAAAGTGATTGTTTTGCAGAGCGAGGGCAATCGCACATTTTGTGCGGGAGCTAGTTTTGACGAATTGATTTCGATTAAGGATTTGGAGACCGGAAAAGCCTTTTTTATGGGTTTTGCCAATGTCATCAATGCTTGTCGCAAATCTTCAAAATTGATTATTGGCCGAGTACAGGGAAAAGCTGTAGGCGGCGGAGTTGGTTTGGCTTCTGCTTGCGACTATTGTTTTGCCACTAAATACGCCTCCGTAAAATTGAGCGAATTGGCCATTGGTATTGGTCCTTTTGTGGTGGGGCCAGCGGTAGAGCGCAAAGTCGGTTTATCGGCCTTTTCGCAAATGGCCATCAATGCCACCCAATGGTATTCGGCAGAATGGGCCAGAGAAAAAGGACTTTTTACCGAAGTATTTGAGAGTGCGGAATTGATGGATGAGGCCATCTTGAAATTGAGCTTCAACTTGTCCAATTCTAGTCCTGAGGCCATGCAAGAGCTCAAAGGAATTTGCTGGAAAGGCACCGAAAACTGGGATGAGCTTTTGGCAGAGCGAGCGGCTATTAGTGGGCGTTTGGTCCTTTCTGATTTTACGGTAAATGCCATCAATGACTTTAAGGCCAAGGCCTAAGTAAAAGCGAAAAAGATGTTTTACGAGTTTAGAGGATACCGCCCGGTGGTGCATGAAACGGCTTTTGTGCATCCTCAGGCCAATGTAACGGGCAATGTGTTCATTGGGGCGCATTGTTATATTGGGTCAGGGGCTGTTTTGCGTGGAGATTGGGGCGAAATTCGCTTAGAAGAGGGCTGCAATATTCAGGAAAACTGTGTGGTCCATATGTTTCCGGGCCGCTCGGCTTATTTTGGAGCTGGGGCGCATGTGGGACATGGAGCCATTATTCATGGGGCGCATTTGGAAGAAAATACCATGGTTGGTATGAATGCGGTTTTGATGGATGATGTTCGCCTAGGGGCCCATAGTATTGTGGGCGCTTTGAGTTTTTTAAAAGGCGAAATGCAGATTCCGCCTCGTTCTTTGGTGGTCGGAAATCCGGCCAGAATTGTCAAAGAGCTAAGCGATGAGATGATTGCTTGGAAGCGAAAAGGGACCGGACTTTACCAGCAATTGCCCAAAGATTGCCAAGAGAGTTTAAACGTTTGCGAGCCACTACGGCAAGCAGAAGAAGGGCGGCCTGGCCGTCAAGCTTTTGCCGAATTTGAAAGCCTGAAGCGAACAAAGCGGAAATAAATGAAAAAGCCCCTACAAATTGTAGGGGCTTTTTTTTGTCTAAAACTTATTAGTCCCTCAACTTTTTCCTTTTAACAAAAAGAAGTGGAAAAGCCATTAAAGCTGCTTTTGTATGAGGGGAGCTAGCTGTATAATTTGGGGCCCGCGGCCAGCTTTGCTGGCCGCCGCTATGCTTCGCGGCTCGCAAGTCTGCTCGGCCCTGCAGCCGTCTCTGGCGGCTTTGGTCTGGCCCTTTGGGCCACCGCTGCGCAGCGCTGGGCCGCTCATCCATTTTTTTCAGTCTATCTTTTTTCTTTGGCCGTCTTTTGATAAAAATTTTAAGCTAGTCAAGGCATTTTATAAGAGTTTAGCTGCTCTTCTTTTATACAAATTTTTGCTCTAACGGCTTCACCTTTAAATCTAATTACTTGATTTACAGCGATTAGACGCAATAAAGAAATCTTTAATTAAAGAAATAACGGAATCTTTATTGCCGTCATGGACCAATTTTGCATCTAGAGGCGGCTTTGCCGCCTAGCTGTGGGTGTTCACCCACAGCATCGGCTGAGGGATGGGCAGCAGTGGCCCGAAGGGCCAGACCCAGGCGGCGCAGCCGCCGCAGGGCCGAGCAGACCTGCGAGCTGCGATACAGCCCGCCCCGCCCGCAGGGCGGGGCAGCCCCAAAAGAAAAAAGCCCTTCCCCAAAAAGGAAGAGCTTTATAAAGTGAGTATTTTGCCTGCCCTAAATTAGGGAGTCGCTACGGCCAAAGAGGGAAAAATACCGGCCAAAATGGGGCGCAAACCGCTGAGGAAAAACTCTACGGCGATCACCATAACGATGAGGCCCATTAGGCGGAGCATAATTTTATTGCCCGTTTCGCCCAGCCATTTTGAGATAGTCGAAGAGGCATATAAAATGGCATAAGTGATGGCTAGAATAAGGGCCATACTGCCAATGAGAATAAATTTTTGAGCAATATTATCGGCATCCTGCATCAGGATGATCGAGTTGGTGATTGCGCCAGGGCCACAAATAAGCGGAATGGCCAAAGGCGTAATAGAAATATCGGTAACATAAGATTTTACCTCTTCTTCCCGGACCTTAATGCGGCCCAAGCGGGCTTGCAACATATCTGAGCCCATTTGGAAAAAGATGATTCCGCCCACAATGCGAAAAGCATTGGCCGAAATACCAAAAAAGGAAAACAAAAGCTGCCCAGAAAGGGCAAAGGCCAACATGGTGAAAAAGGCGGCAATGACGGCTTTTTTTGCTGTGGCCCGCTGCTGTTGTTTTGTCAATTCGCTGGTCATGGTCATAAAGACAGGCATGGTGCTTAGCGGATTGACAATAGAAAAGTAGGAGGTGAAGGCCAAAAGGCCAAAAGCCAAGTTTTCGCTCATTGTAGTTGTTTTTTATTGCGAAGGAGTTGGATTTGTTTTGCGGGGCAAATCTAGAGTAGAAAGCTAGTTTTTTAGCGTTTTTTTCTGAAAAAAATATATTTTTAGAAAATTGAACTGCTAAAGTACTTTTTAGCAGAAAATATTTTCTTTTGCCTACTCAAAAAGGCCCTGCCAAAGTAATTTTCCCCTTATTTAAAGAAAACATTAAGCCGCATGAAACTGGACCCCACTGATTTGAAGATTTTGCAACTTTTGCAAGCCGATGCCAAGTTAAGCATCAAAGAAATCTCGGCCGATTTGGGCCTGAGCAGCACGCCCGTATATGAGCGCATCAAACGCTTAGAAAAGCGAGGATATATTAAAGGTTATGTGGCCTTGGTCAATCGGCGAAAAGTAGAAATGGGCCTGATGGCCTTTCTCTCGGTTTCTCTAAAAGAGCATTCGCAAACGGCCCTCTTAAAATTTGAGCAAGAGATTATCAAATTCCCTAAAGTGATGGAATGCTATCATATTGCGGGGCAATATGACTTCATCCTCAAGATTGTGGTCCGCGATATGCAAGATTATCACGACTTCACTTTTAATCGCTTAGCGGCCATGGATAATATTGGGCATGTGCAGACCGATTTTGTGATGAATGACATTAAGTACTCGACAGAAATCCCTTTAGATTAAAACAATATGTTTTAAAAGGGCCAGTAATTTTTTTCAAGCAGCAATAACTTACTGAAAATTAGACTATAAAGCGCTTGTGGCTTCTTTTTGGACCAGCAAATAGCAGAGCGGCAGCGGCAAAAAGTTGGAATTTCTTGCGAAATTGAAACAAATTGTTTTAAATTTGTGTAGGAAATGGCAACTCATCTTGCTCACCAATCAAAACAATCGCTATGCTTGAAAAAAATCTCAGCCTTTTGCGCCACAATATTGCTGTGGTCTGGAAAAATCCCAAAAGCTTGCTCATTTATCCACGACAAATGAGCAGAAAAGCCAAATTTCAATGGGTAGTTTTAGGCAGTTTGGCCTTTTTGCTCTCTCAAAGAGAACTGTCTTTTCAGTTATCTTTATCTGTACCCGAAGTTTTAGAAACTGGCCAAGCCGAATTGCCCCCAACTACAGCTCGTCCACAACTTGCTGCAATACAAGCTGTTGCCAAGCCTTGGTGGAAACAAATTAAAGAAAAATCTAAAGACATTAGAGATAAACTTAATTTGGCCAATGCCGCAACTGCCGTAGGTGCCGCTTTGAGTACAGAACAACAAGCCGAGGCCGCCAAATATTCTAATTTGGGCTTTGTGCTCAATCCAACTTTACCCAAACGCTTGGGCGTATCGGCTGAAGTCGTTGCTTTTAAGACAAAAAAGTGTACTGACTATGTAGATAAATACGCCAAAATTGCTGTAGAAGAAATGGAGCTTTACGGTATACCCGCAAGTATTACTTTGGCTCAGGGTTTATTGGAAAGCAATGCTGGCGATAGCCGATTGGCCAAAAATGAAAACAATCATTTTGGCATCAAATGCAAGAAAAAATGTTTGGGCTGCCGATGTGCTAACTATACCGACGACGATAAATATGATATGTTCCGAATTTTTGAATCGCCCTGGTACAGCTTTAGAGAACATAGCAAATTGCTACAAGGAAAACGTTATAAGCACTTATTAAAACTAGAAATTACAGATTATAAAAACTGGGCCCGTGGTTTGCAATCTGCTGGCTATGCGACCAATCCCAAATATGGCGTTACCCTTATCGAAATTATAGAAAAACTGAACCTACAACGTTTTGACAAGGCTGCAAATTAGAGCTGCTGATTGTTAATTTTTCAAGCCGAAGGGCCCTAGATTTTTTCTAGGGCCCTTTTTTTATTGACTTTCAGTTGTTTAGCTCAGTAAAGAAATCTTTAATTAAAGAAATAACGAAATAAAGATTCCGTTAAATAAAGAATTAAAGAAATAATGGAATCTTTATTTTTTTGGTCCATCTTTTTTGCGCCAGCCCTTTTGTTTGAGCCATCGATTGAGGTTGGAGGGGGTTGTTTTATAGCGGTCGGCAATATAACGTTGGCTGCTGCCCTGGGCCAAAAGCGCTTGAATTTCGGGCCAAAAAGGATCGAGTTTAGAGCGGCCGGGTCCTTTGGGGCGGCCCAAAGGCAGGCCCTTAGCTTTGCGTGCGGCCAGGGCTTCTTTGGTTCGCTGGGCAATCAGGTCGCGCTCAATTTCGGCGGCCATAGAAAAGACCAGGGCCATAATTTTACTCTGCAAACTTTCGTCGAGTTGCCAGCCCCCCTTGACCGCATAAATCCGAATTCCTTTTTTGAGGGCCAATTGCAAGACCTCCATAATTTCCAACATCGAGCGGCCAATCCGAGAGAGCTCATTGACGATGATCGTATCGCCTTGCTCCAATTCTTCAATAATTTGGCCCAGCCAGCGCTCCCGCCAATTTTTTCGGCCCGATACTTTTTCGGCAATAAAAAAGACCTTGCCCAAATTTTTATCATTGGCCAAAAAGAGAATCTCGGCCTTATTTTTCTCTAAATTTTGTTCTTTTGTAGACACCCGCAGGTAGGCCAAAGCCTTTGCGCCTTTTTGCTGCTTAAATTTTTGCCAAACGGCCTGATTTTCTGCCATAATGCTGCTTTTGCCCCAAAATTCGCTAAAAACCATTAAAGCCCTAGTTTTTAGACAACTTTTATTGTTAATTTATCCGTGAATTATTTTACCATTTTTATTATAAAATAATGGAGGGTTTTTAATGAATTTTTTTTGGATTTGGGGCCCGCGGCCAGCAAAGCTGGCCGCCGCTATGCTGCGCGGCTCGCAGGTCTGCTCGGCCCTGCAGCCGCCTGTGGCGGCTTTGGTCTGGCCCTTCGGGCCACCGCTGCGCAGCGCTGGGCCGCTCATCTTTTGTACAAACTTTTACATTATTTGCTTCGGCCTAAAAACTAAATGCCTGATTTATAGCGCCTAGCGGCAATAAAGAAATCTTTAATTAAAGATTTAACGAAATAAAGATTCCGTTAAATAAAGAATTAAAGAAATAACGGAATCTTTATTCTTGCTATGGACCAATTTTGCAGCTAGCGGCGAGTTCATGAGGGCTTTAGCCCTCATTTCTAAATCATCGCGAAGCGATACCACATTACTGTGGGTTTCAACCCACAGTATCGGCTGAGGGATGGTAGGGGGTGGCCGAAGGCCAGACCAAGCTTTTGAGCGTAGCGAAAAAGCGCAGGGCCGAGCAGACCTGCGAGCCCCCGCACAGCCCGACCCGCCCGCAGGGCGGGGCAGCCCCAAAACATCAAAAAACTATGAAAACAAATCTTTTTATCCTCAGTATATTGCTTCTTTTTGCGGCCTGTAGAGGACCAAAACCCCAAAACCAAAAAGAAGTCGCGGCTTTTGCCCTAGCGCAATTGGATTCGGGCCGCATAGATTGCTTTGCCCCTCATTTTGACTCGATCGAGCAGCGCTGGACCTTCTGCGAGGGCTCGGCTTTGGCCTATTGGGCCGATCATTTTTATTTGGTTTCGGATAAGTCTTTGCCGCCAAATTTGGGGAGTCCTTTGCTCAAAATGGAGGCTCAATTAGGGGGAAAAGCCCAGTATTTTCCGGTCAATTATTTGGCCGAAGTGGAAAAATTGGAAGCCCTGGCCACTGGGCCAAAAGGACTTTGGGCCATGACGGCTTTTGATCGCTTGAAAGATGATGATTGGGCCGGCTACAACCAACTTTGGTTTTGGAAAAATGGCGAAAAACAGCCCTTTTTAGTGGGCGCAGAAGTGCAAGAAGGTTCTGGACAAAAGGGGAGTTTGGCCCTACAAAAGGCCATTAAAGACTATTTGGGCCAACCTTATTTTAAGCTAGAAGGCTTGGCAGAAGGGCCAGGTCAACAGCTGTTTTTGGGCCTGCGGGCCTTGGGCAAAAGCTATAAAGAATTTGATTATCAGCTGCGTATTTTATCTTTGAAATACGACTATAATGCAGCGGGCATGCCCGTTTTGGACCTCAATATCGAGGAGCTAGCGCTTGACTTGCCCGCTTGGGCCAAAGACCTCCCTTTGGGACTTTCTTCCTTAGATTATCGAGCAGAGGAACAGGCCTTTTATCTGGCAAGCAGCATGGAAGTCGAGGGCCAAGCCCTGAGCAGCTACGTTTGGCGTTTTCCCTACCAAAAAGGGGCAAAAAAGGCCAATTTAGCGGTTTTGCAAGGGGCTAAAAAACAGCCCTTTAAGGTTCCGCATAAGGCAGAAGGCCTTTGTTTTGGGCCAAAAGGCGAGCTTTACCTCCTTTTTGATGATGATCGGGAGTTGCTCTGGGGGCGGCAGCCGCATCAATTGGATTATTATCGTTTGCGCTTAGATAAATAGTTGATGATTAGTTGCCTAAGCGTTTGGGATCCTCCATTTTTGGCAATGACCTAGAGGTCAAAAGAGATTGCATTTGTTTGATGGCCGCTTGATTGAGGATATCGGCCCGCTCATCTTGACTCAATTGCATCCGAATCAATTCTGCATTGACGGCTTCTAAGTTGGCGAGGACCAATAGCTGTTCGGTGCTTGCATAATCTCTAATATTGCCTTTTAAATCGGGGTTTTGTTGCCGCCAAAACTTAGCTGTTAGGCCAAAAACGGCCACATTCAAAATATCGGCTTCTCCAGCATAGATAAATCCTTGTCCACTTACTCTAGGTGGAATCAACTCTTCTTTGATGGCATCGGTATGCACCGTATAATTGACTTTGGTCAGCATACGCTTGAGGTTCCAGCCTAAGGCCTCTTGTTTTTGGGCTTCATCAAGCTGTTTGAGGCGCTGAAACTCCTTGAAAACATAGAGTTTAAAGGTAGGGCTGAGGTAAGAAAGAAACTCAAAAGCAATATCCTGATGCGCATAGGTCCCACCATAACGTCCTTTTTTAGAGCGGATGCCAAGCGCGCCCGTTTTCTCAATCCATTCGGTCAAGCTTAGCGTAAAGGTTGGATCGCCAGTCTGATTTTTAATGTTCTCAAATTCGAGTACATTAAAATTAGGGTTGTGTAGACTTTCCCAGGCCCCCAAAAAGCTAATGCTGCTTCTATTGCGCAACCAGTTGAGGATCAACTGCCCTGTTTTGGGGTTGAATTTGCGTGCAATATCGGTTAGTGAGATAAAATCTTCTTGTTGCTCACGGTATAATCGAATTTCGCTGCCTTGTACTTTAAGTATTCCCTGTTTTTTCGCCATCTTTATAAAACTAAAAAGCAGTATGGGCAACTCCCATACTGCTTGCATAATAAGTATTTTCTTCCACTTTTTGCTTGTTTTACAAGCGCTTCAAATAGGCTTCCCAACCTACTTTTCGATATTCGGCGGCCTTTTGGGCGGGCTGTTCATCTTGGTAAATTCCTCGGCCCACAATCATCAAATCAATGCCTCTTTTTTCAAAGGCTTCTTGGGGACTATTGTATTGCTGGCCCAAATTATCAGAGCCACCGCCTAGCTTAATGCCTGGGGTAAACATCAAAAGGCCTGCATCTCTTGGCCGTTTGTTTTGACTAACCACACCCACAACTACTTCTTGCTGATCTTGGGCAATAGCCAAGGCTTTTTTCATGTACTCTCTGCTAGTTAAGGTATCTACGGTCGACATTTGGGCGACCACAATCAAGCCCACACTTTTTTCTAGCGCAATTTGCTTTAAGGCCTCTACACTAGAGGCGCCAGCCACCACATGCACGGTAATCAAATCGGCCCAATCGGCAATGCAGTAAGGGGCAGCTTTAAATTGTTGTTGAACAATATGCCCAATATCGGCAAATTTGCGGTCCTCAAACAAGAGAAAGTTATGGCGTTTGGCCAAAGCTTGTAGCTCAACAACCAGCTCTTGATCAAAGTCTTCAATGCTGTCCATATGCGTTTTCAAAACGGCAATATATGGTCCCACTTCTTGGGCCAATTGCAGCAACTTAGCTTTGGTTCCTACATCCGCAGAGCAACAAAGGTTGGTTTGCTTTTGCTCCATGATGTCGATCAGGCGCTTGGTCACTCCGTTTTGCGTATTCACTTTGATGGTCGAGTAGTTGAGGCGGGGAACAGCCTTGCGCTGCAAGCGCAATTGCTCATAACCAATCTGGTTATTTTGCACAAAGGCCAAGGTCAGATTATACATCTGCTCATCTATGCGATCATGTCGATACAAAATGTCCAAAATCTCCGCAATGGTATAGACCGACAAAGCCTGATAACCTTGTTTTTCCAAGGTCGATACGCCCCCTTGCATACGGTCCACAATCGAAATGACATAATCCACTTCCAAGCCTTCAGCCTCAATGACTTCCAAAGTCTCAATCATCGAGATGCCGCTACTAATGACGTCATCAATAACAACGGCTTTTTGGCCCTCTTCAAAGACGCCTTCCACCATTTTTTTGGTCCCATGTTTTTTCACTTCCTTGCGCTTGACGATCATCGGTTTGTTGTGCATCATCGACAAGGCCGAGCTGAGCGAAAGGGCTGCATAAGGCACCCCACACAAATGGTCAAATTCCAAATCTTTGATCAATTCCCAAAGTTGCTCGCTAATTTCTTGCAGCAGTTTGGGGTAGGCCACCACCCGTCTAAAATCCAAATAAAAAGGCGAGGACAAGCCGCTCTTTAGCGTAAACTGCCCAAATTGCAATACGCCCAATTCTTCCAATTTCAGTAAAAGCGCTTCTTTCTTTTGCATAGTTTTATTAGTTGTGATGATGTTGTTTTAATGTTTTTTTGGGGCCTCCTGCCTGCGGCAGGCGCTACGCTTTGGGGCTCGCAGGTCTGCTCGGCCCTGCGTCGCCTTCGGCTCCTTGGTCTGGCCCTTCGGGCTACCCCGCCGCATCGCTAGGCCGCTCATCTTTTGTACAAACTTTTGGCTTACATCGCTGGCCCAAAATCCTAAATCACTGATTTACAGCGATTAGCCGAAATAAAGATTCCGTTAAATAAAGAATTAAAGAAATAACGGAATCTTTATTCCTTGCATGCTCCAATTTTGCAGCTAGAGGCGAGTTCATGAGGGCTTTAGCCCTCATTTCTAAATCATCGCGAAGCGATACCTTTTTGCTGTGGGTTTTAACCCACAGTATCGGCTGAGGGATGGACAGCAGTGGCCGAAGGCCAGACCCAGCCGCCTTTGGCGGCGCAGGGCCGAGCGAACAGCGAGCTGCGAAACAGCCCGACCCGCCCGCAGGGCGGGGCAGCCCCAAACCTTAAAAAAAAAGACCTTCCAGCCAATAGGCAGAACGTCTTTAAATAGGAGCGGCGGTCTTCAATTTTCCTCGAAAATCTTCTATCGATTGATAGCCCTTGGCTTGCATAATGGCCGTTAATTCGGCGCTAATTTGCGCAAAACAACTTGGACCAGTTTTCATCAGATGCGTACCAATTTGTACGGCCTTGGCCCCACATAAAATATGCTCAAAAGCATCTTGGCCCGATTTGATGCCGCCCACGGCCACCACCGAAATCTCTGGCCGCAAGAGCAAATAAAACTGCCGAACATTGGCCAAGGCGGTGGCTTTGATATAATCGCCGCCCAAACCGCCAAAGCCATCTTTGGGCCGAATTAAGGTCTCTTCTTTTTCCCAATCAATGAGCAAACCATTGCCAATGCTGTTGATGCAGCTCACAAAAGACAAGGAAAACTGATTGAGAATTTGGGCCATTTGCTCAAAATGCAGCAGATCGAAATAGGGCGGTAATTTGACCCCCAAAGGCTTGTTGTTTTGGGCAAAAACAGCCGCTAACACTTTTTCGGTTTGCTCAAAATCGTAGGCCGTTTGCGGTTTGCCTGGCAAATTGGGACAAGACAAATTTAGCTCTATGGCCGCAATATTTTCCTCTTCTTGCATGGCCGCAATCATCTTGAGGTTATCGGCCAAACTCATGCCCGAAAGCGAAACGATATAAGGCTTTTGGAAACTGGCCAATTCCTTGGCGGCCGCCAAATAATAAGCATAGCCCTTATTGGGCAAGCCCATAGAGTTGATGCTGCCCCAGGGCGTATCTACATAGCGAGGAGCGGGATTTCCCGCCCTAGGCGCTAGGGTGGCGCTTTTGGACAAAATAGCGCCCGCCGCAGACTGTCCAAGGGCTTGCAACTCTTCTAAGCTGCTGCAGGCTGGACCAGAAGCATTGTATATACAGTTGGCTAATTTAATATTCGCTATTTTTGTTTGTAACATTTCTATCAAAGTACGTTAATGGGTTAGATGATTAAATAACTCAACTAAATATTTAAATTATGAGGATCCTGTTTTTATTTGTGGCTTTTTTGGCAGTCAATAGTGTTTTTGCGCAAACTCAACCTACTAACCCAGCAGAAAGAGATCCATCTCAATACAGAATTGCAACTGATGAAGAGCGAGAAGCTTTGGCCAGCCAAGGAATGCAAGTCATTATCAAAACAGATGATGGACTACCCGACGACTGGGAATTTGCGGATGAAGCCACTATTGCTAAATTAGTTGAAGCGGGTTATTGGAAAGAAAATGCTTCTACTAAAACAGGCGCTTGGGCAGATGGACAAGCGGGTTCTATGGAATCTGAAGGAGAGTATACGCTTATCCGCCGCAAAAGTGATCCTAAGCAATACGCTATTGTTTGTCAAAAAAAGGATGGTGTTTTAGAGATCTGCTGCATTAGAAAATTGTTCTAAACGATATAAAATAAAGGGCTGTATACACAGCCCTTTTCTATTTATTCCCACTCAATTGTTGCAGGTGGTTTAGAAGTAATATCATAAACAATGCGATTGACCTGCTCCACCTCATTGACAATGCGGTTAGAGATTTTGGCCAAAAGGGGAAGTGGTAATCTGGACCAATCCGCCGTCATGCCATCTACACTAGAGACCGCTCTTAGGCCCAAAGTATAATGATAGGTTCTTTCGTCGCCCATAACACCTACGGTTCGGATGCCTGTGAGTACAGCAAAGTATTGCCAAACCTCTTCCTCTAAATCGGCGGCTTCAATTTCGCTTCGGAAGATATAATCGGCCTCTCTCAAAATGGCCAATTTGGGTTCTGTTACTTCTCCAATTACTCGAATGGCCAAACCTGGTCCAGGAAAAGGTTGTCTATTAACCAAATAGCTGGGCAAGCCCAAAGCCGCTCCAACGGTCCGCACCTCATCCTTAAAAAGCAGGCGAAGTGGCTCAATCAACTCTTTAAAATCGACGACATCGGGTAAGCCGCCCACATTATGGTGAGATTTAATCACGGCAGCATGTCCCGCCCCGCTTTCAATCACATCTGGATAAATCGTTCCTTGGACCAAAAAGTCCACTTCACCGATTTTCTTGGCCTCATCTTCAAAAACACGGATAAAGGTCTCGCCAATGCGCTTGCGCTTCTCTTCTGGATCGCTAACGCCAGCCAATTGATTTAAAAATCGCTCTTTAGCATCTACACAGATGAGCTGCAAATCCAGCTCTTGGCGAAATAGCTGCTCCACCTGCTCCGCCTCATTTTTACGCAGCAAGCCATTATCTACAAAAATGCAGGTTAGCTGTTTGCCTACTGCTTTATGGACCAACATGGCCGCTACCGAAGAATCTACGCCTCCAGATAAGGCACAAAGTACTTTCTTATTGCCAATCTTTGCTCGAATTTCGGCCAAACTGGCCTCAATAAAGTTATCCGTTTGCCAATCGCCTTTTAGGCCCGCCACTTCATAGAGGAAGTTGTGAAGCATTTGCTGGCCAAAGGCCGTATGCATGACCTCTGGATGATATTGGAAGCCATAAATTTGCTTTTCTTTTTGGGCAAAAGCCGCCACGGGACAATGATCAGTGCTCGCAATGGCTTCAAAGCCCGCTGGCAGTTCGCTCACTTGATAAGTGTGGCTCATCCAGCAATCAGATTGAGCGGGAACCGACTTGAAAATAGCTGTTGGCTGCACTTGCAGCTCTTTTTGGCCATATTCTCTAGCCAAGGCTGGCGCTACTTTGCCTCCCGACAAATGGACCAAGAGCTGCGCCCCATAACAAATGCCTAAAATGGGTAAGCCCAAATCTAAAATAGCGGGATCCATAGAGGGCGCGCCCTCTGCATAAACGACTGCAGGACCACCAGAAAGTACAATGGCTTTGGCTCCTTTGGCCTTGACCTCTTCGGCGCTAATTTGGCCCGAAACGACCTCTGAGTAAACCGAGGCCTCTCTTAATCTTCGAGCAATGAGTTGATTGTATTGGGCCCCAAAATCAAGGACCAGAACGACTTCTTTTTGCATAGTTTTATCTTTAAGCGTCTAGGCTATAATTTGGCGCCTCTTTGGTAATTTGAATATCATGTGGATGGCTTTCTTTGAGGCCAGCATTGGTGATGCGGACAAATTGCGCTTTTTCGCTCAATTCGGCCACCGTTGCCGTGCCTGCATAGCCCATCCCTTGGCGAATCCCGCCCACTAATTGGAAAATACTGTCTTCTACATAGCCTTTGTAAGCTACTCGACCTTCTACGCCTTCAGGGACCAGTTTTTTGCTGTTTTTTTGCTCATCTTGGAAGTAGCGGTCTTTGCTGCCTTGTTCCATGGCCGCAATAGAGCCCATTCCTCGATATACTTTGAATTTTCGGCCTTTGTAGAGCTCCATAGCGCCTGGACTCTCATCGCAACCCGCAAAAATGCTCCCCATCATACAAGCGCTGGCGCCCATGCCCAAAGCCTTGACCAAATCGCCAGAGTATTTGATTCCCCCATCGGCAATGATGGGAATATTATGGGCCTTGGCGGCCTGCGCACAATCGTAAATGGCCGTAATTTGAGGAACACCCACACCCGCTACCACCCGAGTGGTACAGATAGAACCAGGGCCAATGCCCACTTTAACGGCATCGGCCCCAGCTTGAATCAGGGCCAACGTTCCCTGAGCAGTCGCTACATTTCCCGCAATGATTTGCAAATCGGGATAAGCTTGTTTTAGTGCTTTGATGGTGGCCAAGACCTTGGCCGAATGTCCATGCGCCGTATCTACGGTAACCACATCTACATGCGCTTGGACCAAAGCAGCGGCCCTTTCCATAGTATCTGCCGAGGTGCCCAAGGCAGCCCCCACTAACAAACGACCTTGCTCATCTTTGGCGGCTTGGGGGTAGCGTTCGGCCTTTTCAATATCTTTAATTGTGATGAGCCCACCCAAACGGCCTTGCTCATCCACCAAGGGCAATTTCTCTACCCGATGTTGGCGCAAAATAGCCTTAGAGCTTTCTAAAGTGGTGCCGATAGGAGCCGTAATTAGGCCTTCTTTGGTCATCACTTCGCCAATTTTTTGGTCAAAATTGGTCTCAAAACGCAGATCTCTATTGGTTAAAATGCCCAAGAGTTTTTTGTTCTCATCACAAATCGGCACGCCCGAAATGCGATATTTCGACATCAAAGCTTCGGCTTCATGCACAAAATGATCGGGACTGAGGTAAAATGGATTAGAAATGATGAAGTTCTGCGAGCGCTTTACCCGGTCCACCTCCTCGGCTTGCTGGGCAATGGACATGTTTTTATGAATAATGCCCAAACCACCTTGACGGGCCATAGCAATGGCCATTCTAGACTCCGTAACGGTATCCATAGCTGCACTAAGCAAAGGAATATTCAATTGGATCTTGGCGGTAAGTTGAGTCGATAAACTGACTTCTTGCGGAAGGACCTCAGAATAGGCAGGGACGAGCAGAATGTCGTCAAAGGTGAGGCCTGTTTTCAGCAATTTTTCCATAGAGATGAGATTAAAAGGGAGGCATGCACTGCCGCTTGTGAAAAAATTGCAAGCAAAAGTAAGCATCTTCTGCTAGAAAAAAGGGGGCTTTTCGGCCCTAGGCGTTTAACTAATTGTTAATTCAAATTGTGCTCTTGGGTTAGTCTAGCTAATTATCCCTAGTTTTGCAGCTCATTAAAGACTGAGCTCAAACTTATCTATTGATTGTCAGTTCTTTATGTTTTTGGGGCTGCCCCGCCCTGCGGGCGGGTCGGGCTGTTTCAGGGCTCGCAGGTCTGCTCGGCCCTTCGCAAAAAATGCGCAGCATTTTTGCTCGGTCTGGCCCTGCGGGCCACCCTTGTCCATCCCTCAGCCGATACTGTGGGTTAAAACCCACAGCAATATGGTATCGCTTCGCGATGCCTTATAAATGAGGGTTAAAACCCTCATAAATTGATCTCTTTGGGCGGATGGAAATGAGGACTATTGGCCCCATTGACGGAATAAAGATTCCGTTAAATAAAGAATTAAAGATTTAAAGAAATAACGGAATCTTTAATGCTTGCAGGCCAGAGCAGAATGCTAAACCTCTGCCCCAAAGAGGAGCGGCCTAGCGATGTGCAAGGGTGGCCCGCAGGGCCAGACCGAGCCGCTGAAAGCGGCGAAGGGCCGAGCAGACTTGCGAGCCCTGAAACGTAGCGCCTGCCGCAGGCAGGAGGCCCCAAAAAAGACAAAAAGTTCTTCCAAAGCCAGATTTTTGAATCATTAAGAAAAAGCAATATGCAAAAGAAAGCGGCTAGCGGAATGGATATCAATTTGGGCAATTCCTGTTCTCAGGATGCCTATGCTTGGGCCAAAAAGACCTTTGTGCAAAGGGCAGGAAAGGCCGGGGCTTTGGCGCCCAATTTGGAAGGCGGATTTTCGAATCTGCTCTTATTTAGCCAAGAGCGAATTGGCATTGCTTCGGATGGAATCGGGACCAAAATTGAGTTGGCCGAAAGAAGCAAAAAATACGATACTTTGGGTTTTGATTTGTTGGCCATGGTGGCCGATGATTTGGCTACAGCAGGCTTTGAACCCACCAACTTATCCAATATTATTGATGTAGATCATTTGGACCAAGCGGTCATCAATGAGCTGATGAAAGGCTTGTCGGAAGCCTGTGCATTTACGGGCGTGAGCATCACGGGAGGCGAAATTGCCGAATTGGGCAATCGCATTTCGGGCTATGGCGAGGGGATGCACTTCAACTGGTGTTCTACGGCCATTGGGCATTTGCCCTCGCAATTGGCCCAGCCCATAGATGGCAGCCAAATAGAAGAGGGACAAGTTGTTGTGGCCGTCAAGAGCCGTGGATTTAGAAGCAATGGCTTTTCGCTGATTAGGCGAATCATGGAAAAAAACTTTGGTCCAGATTGGCAGCATGCGCCCTATGATGAAACTTGCAGTTGGGGCGAAAAACTGTTAACGCCCTCGCTGATCTGTGCCCCACTCATCAACAAATGGTTAAGCCATGATATTTTGCCCAGCGGCTTGGTCCATATTACAGGCGGCGGCATAGCCGACAACTTCAGGCGTTTGCTTAAGCGAAAAAATAAGGGGGCTCGTCTAGAAAATCTCTTTGCGCCCTTGCCAATGATGAAAAAAGTCATGAGCTTAGGGGAAATTACCTTAGAAGACGCCTACTTATACTGGAACATGGGAAATGCCTTTTTAGCCGTTTTGCCAGCCGAGCAGTTAGATGCTGCTTTAGCATTGGCCCAAGATACTCCTTATCAGCTAGTTCGAGCGGGAGAAATTACGGCTACACCCAATATTCAGATTGTCTTGGAGGAAAAAACATTGAACTACAATTTCTAAGCATAGAAAAGACTGCCCAAATTGGGCAGTCTTTTTTTGTTGGACCAGATACCTAATTTAATGAGCAACTACCCACATATATTCCGTTATCTGCGCCCCGATTTAGCCGATTGGCAGGGCCAGAAGATTGTGCAAGCAGCAGAGCTACATTTGGGCCTTAAAACGGGCGAAATTCGTTTGGTTCAGCTCTTTTCTTTGGCCGAAGAGGCCCAAGAAGAGCAGCTATTGGCCTTTGCAGAGGCTTGTATCCAAGATCCTTTGACGGACCAAATTGAGATCAATCAATTAAACTGGCCCAGAGGTTTTGCCTCGGCGGTGGCCATTGCCCAATTGCCTGGCGTTACAGATGATGAGGGCCGCTCGGCCCAAATGGCCTGGGCCGATTTCTTCAATTTGCCCTTTGAGCCAGAAGAACAACGCATTTTTAGCCAAACCATCTATCTCATAGAAAAGGATTTGAGCGCCGAAGAGCTCAAGGCTTTGGCCCAGCGCCTCTTGGGCAACCCACTAATTCATCATTTTAGCTATTTCAAGGCCCAAGAAGGCGGTTTTGATCGCCCTTTTTATGTTCCCAAAGTGCAAATACAAGCCAATAAAGAGCGTCAACTGATTGATTTGGCCCCTTTGAGTGATGAAGAGCTGTTGCAACTGTCTAAAGAAATGGTTTTGGCCCTCAATTTAGCCGAAATGCAAGCCATTAGAGACTATTATGGCAGCGAGGCGGTCCAAACATTTAGAGCAACCAAAGGCTTGCCCGCTCAACCAACCGACTGCGAGCTAGAAGTACTGGCCCAAACTTGGTCCGAGCACTGCAAACACAAGGAATTTAATGCCCTGATTCACTATAAAAACCTAGAAACTGGCGAAGAGCAAGAGATTCATTCGCTTTTTAAGACCTTTATCAAAGGGGCTACCGATAATGTGGCCGCTTCTTTGGCCGAAAAAGGTAATGATTGGCTGGTTAAGGTGTTTTCTGATAATGCTGGAGTGGTTAAAGCTACGGATAAACATCTGTTTGTCTGGAAAGTAGAAACGCATAACTCGCCTTCTGCGCTTGACCCTTATGGTGGAGCGATTACGGGCATTTTGGGGAACAATCGCGACCCACTAGGAACGGGAGTTGGGGGCGCTCAACTGCTATTTAATACGAATGTCCTTTGTTTTGGCCCACCCAACTACAACAAAACCCTACTCAAGGGCCAATTGCACCCCCGCCAAATCATGGAAGGGGTGGTTTCGGGGATCGAAGATGGTGGAAATAAGTCGGGCGTGCCCACAGTCAACGGCTCAATTGTCTTTGATGAACGCTATAGCGGCAAACCTTTGGTCTATTGTGGTACTGCGGGCATTATGCCTTACGATTATTTGGGCAAAAATAGCTGGGAAAAACCAATTGATGCGAATGATCGCATCATTATGGCCGGCGGTAGAGTGGGCAAAGACGGCATTCATGGCGCAACCTTCTCTTCTATCGAGATTGATGAGCATTCGCCTATGTCAGCGGTCCAAATTGGTAGCCCCATCACCCAAAAAATGCTTTACGATTTTATGCGGGTGGCCACGGCTCAAGGACTCATTAAATGTAGTACGGATAATGGCGCAGGGGGACTCTCTTCTTCGGTGGGCGAACTGGCCGAAATTAGCGGCGGGGCTTTGGTCCAATTGGAAAAAGTGCCGCTAAAATATGCAGGTCTTCGCCCCTGGGAAATCTTTGTCTCTGAGTCGCAAGAACGCATGACTTTAGTGGTGGAAACAGAAAAATGGCCCGCCTTAAAAGCGCTCGCGCAACAATATGAAGTAGAGCTCTCCGATATTGGCTATTTCACCAATGATGGCTACCTAGATATTCGCTATGAAGAGGAACAAATTGCCTTGTTGAGTATGCAGTTTTTGCATGAAGGTGTTCCCCAAAAAGAAATGTGGGCCGAATGGAAAAAACCAGAACTCCAAGAGCCAGAGCTTCCCAAAAACTTAGATTACAACCAACTGCTCCTAGACCTGATGAGCAGCCTAAATATTTGCTCTAGAGAAAGTATTATCCGCCAATATGACCATGAGGTCAAAGGCAAAACAATTCTCAAGCCGCTGATGGGCGCCAAGGGTAAAGCCCCTCAAGATGCGGCCGTTCTCCGCTTTGATTTCTCTGATTATCAGGGGGTGGCCGTCTCTAATGGCATTATTCCCCGCTATGGCGATATTGATGCCTACCAGATGTCGGCCAGCGCCTTTGATGAGGCGATTCGCCAAATTATTTCGGTGGGTGGCCGCCTACCCAATATGACAGAAAACGATGATATTTTCTGGTCCATTAACGATAATTTTTGTGTTCCCGATTCAGAGTTTCATCCCGAACATAATCCAGATGGCAAACTCAAACTCGCCAAATTGGTGCAGATGTGCCAAGCCCTTTATGATATGGCCAGCTTTTTCGATACCCCCCTCACTTCGGGCAAGGATAGCATGAAAAACGACTTTAAGGCAGAGGGCCAAAAGATTTCGGTCCCGCCCACTATTCTCTATTCTTTTACGGCCAAAATGAAGGATGTTCGCCAGAGCATTAGCGCAGAATTTAAAATGCCTGGCGACCTGATTTATCAATTGGGTACTACTTATAATGAATTGGGTGCCTCTGAGTTTTATCAGCTATTTGGCGAGTTGGGCGCTAATGTTCCTAAGGTCCGAAAAGAAGCCGCCAAAGCCCTTTATCTCAAGGTTATGCAGGCTAATGAAGCTAAGTTGATCGCCTCTAGCCACGATTTATCCGATGGCGGCCTAGCCGTTGCCTTGGCCGAGTCTTGTTTCGGTGGCGATTTGGGCGCCAATATTCAATTGGATCAATTGGGCGATTTGACGGCCTGGCAACTGCTGTTTTCCGAGTCAAATTCTCGCTTTTTGGTCTCTATCGCCCCCGAAAATCAAGCTGCTTTTGAAGAAATTATGGGCGATGCTGCCTTTTTCTTGGGCCAAGTGAGCAAAGACCAACAGTTGACGATCGAGCTCGGCCAAGAGAAACTGATCCAATTGAGCAATGAGCAGTTGGAAACCGCCTGGTCGCAAACGCTTTCTCTCTAATTTCTGGACCTTATATTAAATAACTTATTATGGTACAAGTTCTTGTGCTGACTGGCTTTGGGATTAACTGCGAAGAAGAAACCGCCGCCGCCTACCAAATGGCGGGCGCCCAAGCCCATATCCACCACTTTAATGAGGTCCTTGTAGAGGGCCACGATATTCACCAATATCAATTGATTCACTTCCCCGGCGGCTTCTCTTTCGGAGATGATCTGGCCTCGGGCAAAGTGATGGCCAATAAAATCCGATATAAAAAGCTTCCCAACGGCAATAGCCTGCTCGATGAGCTCAAAATTTTCCTCAATAATGGCCATTTTATTATGGGCATTTGCAATGGCTTCCAAATGTTGGTGCGCCTGGGCCTTTTGCCCAATACCCGCCTCAGTTTTGCCCAGCAATCTAGCCTTTTGCCCAATCTCTCTAGCCAATATGAGGACCGCTGGGTCTACTGTAAGGTCAATCCCGATTCCGAAAGCCCCTTCCTCAAAGGCATCGATATTATCCCACTGCCGGTCCGCCACGGAGAAGGCCGCCTCCTTTTTGGCGATGATACGCTCAAGCAGATTGTCCGCACAAAATCACTCAATTGCCTGAGCTATTGCCTAGAAAATGGCGACTTGGCCACTGAATACCCCGCTAATCCCAACGGCTCGGAGCTTTCTTGCGCTGGACTTTGCGACCCCACGGGCCAGGTGTTCGGCCTGATGCCCCATCCAGAAGCTTTTTTAAGCCTCTATAATCACCCAAATTGGCCCAAAATGAAACGCCAAAATCCCCAACTTTCCGAGGAGGGCTGGGGCCTGAAGTTTTTCAAAAATATTGTGCAACATATTCAAGCGAATTAAGATTTGGGGCCTCCGCAGCAAAGCTGCGGCGCTACGTTTCAGGGCTCGCAGGTCTGCTCGGCCCTTCGCCAGCAAAGCTGGCTCGGTCTGGCCTGACGGCCCCCCTTGCACATCGCTAGGCCTGCGGGCGCTTTGCGCCCTGCTATACTCAGTAATGGACCACTAATTTTTCTCTCACTTTTCTCTCAATTGCTTCTTATGCAGCTTCGCAAAATTAAAAGAGCTCTTCTCTCTGTTTCCGATAAGTCGAATTTGATTCCCTTGGCCCAAGGCCTGCACGATTTAGGCGTTGAACTGATTTCTACGGGTGGCACAGGCCGAGCCCTCCAAGAGGCCCAAATTCCCTATACTGATATTCAAGCCGTCACGGGAAATCCAGAAGCCTTTGGCGGCCGAATGAAAACGATTTCTTTCCAAATTGGCTCGGCCCTTTTGTTCGATCGGGAACGCGATGCCCAAGAGGCCCAAAACCTAAATATTGAGGGCATTGATTTGGTGGTTTGCAATCTCTACCCCTTCCAAAAGGTCCAAGAAGCTGGGGCCGATTTCCCCAGCCTAATCGAAAATATTGACATTGGTGGACCGACGATGATTAGAGCCGCCGCCAAAAACTTTAAGGATGTGGCCGTTTTGGTCCAAGCTAGCGATTATGAAGGCTTTTTGGCCGAGCTCCAAAGCCAAAATGGACAAACAAGCCTGGCCCTCCGCCAACAGTTGATGGCCAAAGCCTTCAACCATACGGCCGATTATGATGCCCGCATTGCTATGCGCATGGATGAAGAGTTGGGCAAAAAGAGCCTCCGCCTCAGCTTTAAACAAGGCCGCTCTTTGCGCTATGGCGAAAATAGCCATCAAGCCGCCGACTTTTACCGAGAAAATAGCTCGACCCTCAGCTTGGCCGATATTCGAATTTTGCATGGCAAGGCCCTTTCTTATAATAACCTTTTGGATGTGCAAGGCGCAGTGGATGCCGTTCAGGGATTAGGTGGACAAGCGGTGGCCGTGGTCAAACATAGCAATCCTTGTGGCCTGGCCAAAAGTATGGACCAAAGAGCAGCCCTAGAAGCTGCTTGGTCTGGCGACCCCATTTCTGCTTTTGGCTCTATCATCGCCTTCAATCAACCTTTGGAGCTCAAAACTGCCGAGTTTTTTCAATTAGATGCGGAGGACCGCAGCCAACGCAAGTTTGTAGAGGTGGTTATTGCCCCCAAAATCACGGCTGAAGCGCTAGAATACTTGCAGCAGCACAAAAACTTGCGGGTTTTAGAGCTCGATATTGCTGGCCTTGAAAAGGCTGTAGATTATCGCTATCTCTCTGGCAGTTTATTGGTCCAAGAAGCGGACCTAGCCCTATACAAGCAACAAGAATCGGTCACGGCCCGCCCATTTCCTAGCGATGAAGCGGCCAAAGGCTTAGTTGAATTTAGTTTGCAGGCCATCAAGAGCATAAAATCTAATGCGATTGTGCTGGTCCAAGCGGTCAATCAACAGCAGTACCGCATTTTGGGTATGGGCGCAGGACAGCCCAACCGCCTAGTCGCCACTAAACTAGCTATTGAAAAGGCCAAAGAAAACTTGAAAAGAGAAGGCGCAGAAGATATAGCCAGCGTTTTGGGCCAATGCTACCTCGTTTCCGATGCCTTTTTCCCTTTTGCCGATAATGTAGAACTAGCCACCCAAGCAGGCATCCGCCATATTTTGCAGCCCGGCGGCTCTATTCGAGATAAATCGGTAATTGCCGCCTGCGATCAGGCCGATATTGCCATGTTATTTACTGGATTGCGTCATTTTAAGCATTAAATGGTCCATTTGCGTTTGGAAGCGGGCGCAGCCCGCTGGCCTAGCGATGTGAAGGGGTGGCCCCTAGGGCCAGACCGAGGCGGCAAAGCCGCTGAAGGACCGAGCGAATAGCGAGCCCCGCAACGTAGCGCCGCAGCTTTGCTGCGGAGGCCCCAAAAAACAAAACAGTCATCAATATGCAGCAAATAAAAAAACTGAGCATCAGCGGATTGCCGCTTTTGCATTCGGGAAAAGTTCGGGATAGTTTTGGGGTAGATGAGCAACGGCGTTTGATTGCTTTGAGTGATCGAATTTCTGCTTTTAATCTGAAAATCAAGACGGCAATTCCAGAAAAAGGGGCCATACTAAATAGCCTTGCCAACTTTTGGATGCAGCAAACGCAGCAGATTATTCCCAATCATTTTTTGGCCCAAATTGACCCTAATTTGACCTTGGTCAAAGAGGCCAAAAGCTTCAAAATTGAGTTGGTGGTCCGCGCCTATTTGACGGGCTCCATTTGGCGAGCTTATGCGAAGGGCAAACGCCTATTTTCGGGCCTAAAATTGCCCGATGGCTTGCGCAAAAATCAGGCTTTTGAGCAGCCGATTTTAACGCCTACGGCCAAAACGGAAAATGATGAGGAAATGAGTCCAGCCGAAATCATTGCCGCAGGCTTGGCTACTGCTGATGAATGGAATTATTTGGCCGAAAAAGCCTTAGCGCTTTTTGCTTTTGGGCAAAAATATTTGGCCCAAAAAGGCATTTTGCTGGTCGATACCAAATATGAATTTGGCAAAATTGGCGATCAAATCATTTTGATTGATGAGATTCACACCCCTGATTCCTCTCGATTTTGGCGACAGGCCGATTATGAAAAAGATCCCTTGATCGTCGAGCAGCTTGATAAGGAATTTTTGCGGCAATGGATGTTGGCCAATAAAATTGAGGGCCAATTGCCTCAAGAACTACCCGAATCAGTCGCCCAAGAAACCAGTCGCCGCTATCGTGAAATTTATGAGTGTATTGTAGGCGAAAAATGGTCGCCCTCAAGCGAAGAACCGGCCCAAAGAATGGCCAAAAATCTATTAAAAGCTGGCTTAGTGGAGCAGCTTCCCACCGTAGAATTAAAATAAACTATGAATCATAAAGCGATCTCTCCTTTAGATGGGCGCTATGCCCGAAAACTGCCTCAACATGGCGACTATTTTTCTGAATTTGCCCTGATGTACAATCGCTGCAAACTAGAATTGCGCTATGCTTTGGCCCTAGATAAATTGGGTATTTTTCCCGCACTTTCTGCCCAAGAGCGGCAGCGACTAGAAGCCCTCATCGAGCATTTTTCAGAAGAAGATTATCAGGCCATCAAAGCCATTGAGCAAAAAACAATGCATGATGTCAAGGCTTGCGAAATCTTCTTGCGAGAGAAAACCCAGATCAGTCAGGACCAACTTTTTCATTTTGCCCTGACTTCTGAGGATGCCAATAATATGGCCTACAATTACATGCTCAAAGGCTATTTGGAAGAGGTCCAATTGCCTCAAATTGAGCAACTTTTGCACAAACTCATGCAATTGGCCGAAGATTGGAAAAGCATCCCTTTTCCCACAAAAACCCATGGACAAAAAGCTTCGCCTTCTACGGTGGGCAAAGAGTTGGCGGTTTATATCAATCGCATCGCTCGGGTTTATGAAAAGCTGAAAAATCATCGCTTTTATGCCAAATTGAGCGGGGCTGTGGGCAATTATTCGGCGATGTTGGCCGCTTTTCCAGAGGTGGATTGGCTAGATTTTGCCCAAAATTTCTTGGCCCAAGAAGGCTTTGCATTGAACTTGGCCACCACTCAAATTGAGGATCATGATAGCTGGGCCGAGTACTTCGATCTCAGTCGCCGCCTCAACAATATCGTCATGGACCTAGATGTCGATTGCTGGCTCTATATTTCTTATGAGCTTTTTTATGAGCGCAGTAAGGCTGGCGAGGTCGGCTCTTCGACCATGCCACATAAGGTCAACCCGATCAATTTCGAAAATAGCGAGGGCAATATGATGCTCTCTAATGGCCTATTGACGGTGCTTTCCGATAAACTTTGCCGCTCCAGAATGCAGCGAGATCTTTCCGACTCTACGGTGGAGCGCAATATGGGCGTGGCCTTGGCCCATGCCTATATGGCCATCGGCGAGACCTTGAGAGGGCTGAATAAATTGGCCGTAAATGAGGCCCAATGCGCGGCCGTTTTGGACCAAAGTCCAGAGCTTTTGGCCGAGCCCATCCAAACCATTCTCAAAATTGCTGGCGTAGAAGATCCTTATAATCTCCTCAAGGCCGCTTCTCGAGGCAAAAAACCCACCCTAAACAGCCTTTTTGCCTTGGTGGACGGACTCGATATTTCTGAAGAGATTAAAAACCGCTGTAAGGCGTTGCGTCCGCATACTTATGTAGGCGATGCGGTTCGCATTTGTGAGCTCGTTTTGGAACAAACGCAGGCGCTTTTGAAGCAGTAGGACTTGGGGCTGCCCCGCCCCTTGGGCGGGTCGGGCCATTTCGCAGCTCGCTGTTCGCTCGGCCCTGCAGGCTTTTTCGCTTCGCTACAAAAGCCTTTGGTCTGCCGCCTTCGGCGGCCCTGCTACAGCCCCTCAGCCAAATTTCATTCTCTAAACGACATTGATAAATATTCTTGATCTATGCGTATTGCCATTTTAGGAAGTGGGGGCAGAGAACATGCCCTAAGCTGGAAATTTGCCCAAGAATTGGGGCAAGAAAATGTTTTTTGTTGGCCCGGAAATGCGGGCATTCCCAATTCAGCAGCTATTGATATTCAAGATTTTGAAGCTTTGGCCCAATATAGCCAAGCCCAACAAATCGATTATATTTTTGTGGGGCCAGAACAGCCCCTAACCGATGGCATTGTCGATTATTTTCAGGCAAATACCAATATTCAAATTGTTGGACCAACTCAGGCAGCGGCCCAGCTAGAAGCCTCAAAGATTTTTGCCAAAAACTTTATGCAAAAGCATGGCGTCAGCACGGCCAAGTTTAAGGCTTTTTCGGGCCAAGAATTGGCCGAGGCCAAAGCATTTGCGGCCCAGTATTCGGGCAATTTGGTCCTTAAATTTGATGGCCTAGCAGGCGGCAAAGGCGTTTTTGTCTGCAGCAATATGGAGCAATTAACAGCCGCTTTAGACCAGCTGATTGAAAAATATGGTCCCAGCGCTCGCTTTTTATTGGAAGAAAAAATCATTGGCGACGAGATTTCCATTTTGGGCTTTACCGATGGCCAAAACTGCAAATTGTTTCCCCCAGCACAAGACCACAAACAGCTATTGGATGGCGATTTGGGGCCCAATACGGGAGGAATGGGCGTAATTTCGCCTGTTCCCGCTTGCCATGAGGACATTTTGGCCCAAATTCAAGAAGAAATTATTGCCCCTACTATGGCTGGCCTAGCCGCCGAAAACCTAGACTACAAAGGCGTTATTTATTTTGGCGTCATGCTTTCGGAAGAGGGCCCCAAGCTCTTAGAATACAATGTTCGTTTTGGGGATCCAGAAACAGAGGTGCTTTTGCCTCAGCTCAAAACGCCACTTTTGCCCTTAGTTCAAGCTTGCTTATCGGGGGAATTGGCTGAGGCGGAAATGGAATTTTGGCCAGGCTACTTTGTGGACCTGGTCCAAGTTGCCCCAGGTTACCCTGGCGCTTATCCCAAAGGGATGCCCCTACTTTGTCGGGGCCAAATGCCTGAAGGGGTGCTTGTTTTTTATGCTGGAGTCAGTCGAATAGATGGACAACTTTGCAGTAGTGGCGGAAGAGTATTGAACATGCTGGCCCAAGCGCCTACTTTAGCCGAGGCCCAAGAAAAAGCCTATGCAGCTTGTCAGCAACTGAGTTTTGAGGGGGCCTTTTATCGTAAAGATATTGGGCAGAGAGTGTATAAAGTATTAAAAGCCTAAAGCATAGCCAGGCCCCAATGGCCTAGCGCTGTGCAAGGGTGGCCCGAAGGGCCAGACCAAAGCCGCCTGTGGCGGCTGCAGGGCCGAGCAGACTTGCGAGCCCTGGAACATAGCGCCGCAGCTTTGCTGCGGAGGCCCCAAAACATCAAAAAAAATGAAAAAAATAGCCCTATTTGCCTCTGGACGAGGGTCCAATTTGATGAACATTTTGGCGAGCATGCAAAATGGATGCTTAGCGAATTTGGCCGAGGCCGTTTTGGTCTTTTCTAACCAGCCTCAGGCGCCTGTTTTGGCCAAAGCGGAGGCCTTGGGTTTGGCGGTACACTGCATTCCGAGTCGGGGTAAAAAGCGCCTTGACTTTGATGCTGAAGTCTTGGCTTTGTTAGAAAAATATCGGCCCGATTATATTGTTTTAGCGGGCTATATGCGTGTTTTATCGGCTCCTTTTGTAGCCGCTTATGCGGGAAGAATCGTCAATATTCATCCCGCCGACACCCAAGTTCATCAGGGATTGGGGGCCTATAAATGGGCCTTTGAGCAGAGATTGGAAGAAACAAAAATTACCGTGCATTTGGTCGATCAGGGCTTAGATACAGGTCCAATAATCGCTCAGGCCCCAGTAAATTTGACAGGCGTCAAAGATTTAGCGGAGGTCGAGCGGAGAGGTTTGGCGGTAGAGCATCAGCTTTATCCTCAGGCCTTGTATCAACTTTTTAGCAGCAAAAACAAGCAATAAATATGTGTGGAATTGTCGGTTTTTATGGAAAGCCCAATATTGTCTATGACTTAATGTTGGGTTTGAGTGCTTTGCAGCATCGGGGACAAGATGCGGCGGGCATTATTACCTTTGAAAAAAGCTTTCATATCAAAAAGGGATTGGGCTTAGTCAATGATGTTTTTGCGCAGCGGCATGCCGATCGTTTGCGGGGAAATATTGGTTTGGGGCATGTGCGTTATACCACCCATGGCAGCAATGAACTCATTAACGCCCAGCCGATTGCGGCCAACTATCCTTTTGGGATTGCCATGGTGCACAACGGCAATGTGAGCAACTTTGAAGAAGTGCATAATCGCTTGTACAAGGAGTATCATATTTTGCCAGCGACCAGCAATGATTTAGAGCTTTTGCTCTATACCTTTAGTTCTGAATTGAATAAAAAAGACCTGGCCCAAATTGGTCCAGCCGATATATTTGATGCCGTTAGTGAAACCCAAAAAAAGGTCCATGGGGCTTATTCGGTCATTGCGGCCATTGCTAACCATGGACTTTTGGCCTTTTGTGACCCCAATGGGATTCGGCCCTTGGTTTTGGGCCAAAAAGAAGGGCCTGATGGGCAGCCCGTTTATGGTTTTGCTTCGGAAAGCGTTTGTTTTGATCATTTGGGGTATACGCCCATTCGAGAATTGAAGGCTGGAGAGATTGTATTCATTGATGAAAACCGCCAATTGCATAGCAGTTTGGGCCATAAAACGGCCGATAAATTTTGTGTATTTGAGTTTATCTACTTTGCCCGAGAAGATAGTGAGCTGCAAGGCAAATTAGTAGCTGGCCAAAGAGTGAAGATGGGCAGAATGCTGGCCCAAAAAGTTCGAGAAATGGGCCTAGAAGCCGATATGGTTATTGATGTGCCTAGCTCGGGCTATTTTGCTGCTTCGGGCCTTGCAGAGGCCTTAGATATTCCCTATAAAAGGGGCTTAGTCAAAAGCAATTATATTGGCCGCAGTTTTATTTCGCCTTCGCAGGTAGAGCGAGAGGCTTTGGTCAAGCGCAAGCTCAACCCCATTGCTCGGACCATCAAGGGCAAGAAATTATTGGTGGTCGATGATTCTATTGTTCGGGGCACCACCTCCAAGCGGATTGTCCAAATTTTGCGAGAAGCTGGGGCTGAAAAAGTCTATTTTGTTTCGGCGGCGCCGGCCATCAAGCACCCTTGTATTTATGGCATTGATATGTCGGTGAGTACAGAGCTGTTGGCGGTGGGCCGCAGCGATCAGGAGATCTGCGATTACATTGGAGCCGATGCCTTGATTTATCAAAAATTAGAGGACCTAAAAGCTATTTTTGAGCATACTGGTTTTTGCATGGCTTGTCTTGATGGGGCCTATCCTACTCCGGCCGCAAAAGAGGCTTTGGCCCAAATTGAAGCCGAGCGTTTGGCGATAAAGAAATAAAGATTCCGTTATTTCTTTAATTCTTTATTTAACGGAATCTTTATTTCGTTATTTCTTTAATTAAAGATTTCCTTATTGACGCAAACAGCTGCAAAACAGCTAGTTAACTAAAAACCGTATTTTATTATTTAGGATTTGGGGCCCGCGGCCGGCTAGCCTTCGGCTAGGTCGGCCGCCGCTATGCTGCGCGGCTCGCAGGTCTGCTCGGCCCTGCGGCGGCTGCGCCGCCTGGGTCTGGCCCTTCGGGCCACCGCTGCGCAGCGCTGGGCCAAAGGGAGGCCTAAGGGGGCCACAAAAAGCAGAATAGAAAAGGGGAGCGCCTAAAAAATTAGGGCTCCCCTTTTGCTGTATTTCGGTTCTTTTTGGGCTCTTGTTTTTCCTGTTTTGAGGCCGCTAAAAAGCGGCCCAATAAGCTCTTTTTTCCGCCTTAAAATTTAACGGGAAAAAGTTGAGGGACTAATAAAAACCCTTTACCAATTTAATTTAAAATTTTGGGTGATTGGATAATTTTGCAGAAACTCTTCTTTGGCCTCTGGGCCTTTGGCGGCCTTATAGACCTGCCAGAAAAACTGCCAGAAGCTTTCTTTTTGGGCTACATAATCCTTGTGTTTTCGGGCAAAGGCATCTAGGCTAAAGATATCGGCTTTTTGCATACTGAGGCGATAAATATAGAGATAGGCCAAATCGGACCAATAGCCTTTGGGGTAGCCCAGGCGATAGGTTTCAAAATCGCGGATCGTTGTACTATTGGCAATTTTGATAAAATCTTCGGCGGCCTGTTCATTTTGGATCGCCTTATTTTTAGGGAAGCGTTCTTCAAAATTGCTGTAGCTGCTCCAGCCATAAAGTTGGGTATAGCTATCGAGCAGCGCCATTTGGAAGAGGCTATCTTCTTTGGGCGAGACAGAATCTAAGCTTGCTTGATGTTTTCTAAAATAGCGTTCATAGGTTCTAAAATCGTTAGTCATTTGGGCCAGAATCCAGGCTCGTTGATTTCGGGCATTTTCGATATGTTCTCGATGAGATTGAGAGGGAAATTTAAAATTCTCGATGAGTTCTTGATAGGCGGCATAGCTATTTTCTTTTTCGGCTTGGGCTTGGGCTTTTTGCAAAAGTTGGAGCTGCAGGCCCTCTATTTCTAGATGGCTCAACTTATTTTTTTGCAATTTGCGGATTCCTTTAGCATCTAGGGTAGCATATCGTCTTTGGGCCGATTTGGCATATTGAAAAGCCTGTTTGAGATTGAAGAACTCCTTGTATTTGGGGTTGGCAAAAATGCGGGCCAACTGATACTCGGCTTCTACGCCAATATATACTTTGGGGTCGAGGATACGGGCTTCAAAAAGCGTGATCGCCTCTTCGACCTCTCCTTTTTTGAGGGCCTTGTAGGCAGACTTAAACTGAGCAAAAAGCGGAGTTGCCCCCAAAAAAAGGGCGGCAATAAGAAGCAATTTAGTTTTCATAAAGCACTATTTATCAGCAATTAAAATTTGTATATTTAGTAGTGTTAAAGATTCCGTTATTTCTTTAAATCTTTAATTCTTTATTTAACGGAATCTTTATTTCGTTAAGCGCTTGGGCAGGCGGCTTTGCCGCCTTGGCCCGCAGGGCCAAAACGGCCTAGCGATGTGCAAGGGTGGCCGTTAGGCCAGACCGAGCCAGCTTGCTGGCGAGGGCCGAGCAGGCCTGCGAGCCCTGAAACGTAGCGCCGCAGCGAAGCTGCGGAGGCCCCAAAAAAGGGATAGATAAAAGAAATGCCCTAGTCCAGCAGAGGGATTAGGGCATTTCAAGAAAGGGGCCTAAAAACTAGTTAGGCATAGGGAGCGAGTCGCCATTCATGCTATACACATAGGCCCAAAGGGCGATAAAAAGGATAACAGAAAGGGCGAGTCCGAGGAGAAACTTTTCAGTTCCCCATACTTTTTGATGATTGCTCATTGTGGTTGTATTTTCAATAGTCAGAAATCTAAAGATTCAAGTGAAGGGCAAATTAAAGAAATAAGTCTAAAGAAGGCTTATCGAGAGGGGCAAAATTTGGCTTATTGCATGGCTTTTATTTTTTGAAAAATGCTTTTGAAGGCTCCTTTTCGGATCAATTGGCCGAGTTCTTTCCATCGGAGGCGTTTAAAATAAAGCTTCATTTTTTCGGCTACAGCATCATGTTGTTTTGGGGCATTTTGGAGGGGTAGTTTTTTTAGTTTTAGGGGATGTTCGAGCATATTTTGGCCCAGGCGGATAGCATCGCAATGGGCGCCACTACCATCGAGGCCAATATTTTTGACCAAAGAGCGATAAGGGTGTAGGGCCAGGCCATTTTGGAGAAAGATGCTAGCATGCCAATGGCAGGCCCAGGTATTGAGTTGGCCAGATAGATTTTGATTTAGCTGCTTATAAAAGTCTTCTTTTTGGCCTCCATTAAAGACAAAGGGATCATAATTCTCATTGATTTGGCTTAAGATATTGGCGGTATCATCTCGGTAATGTTTCCAGGCTCTTTGCCAACTTGCCCAGCCCCAGCAGCTATTGACATTATAAAAAAAGCTACTTCCCAGCTCTTCTTCTTCTAATTTGAGTGGATAAATAAAGCCGCTAATATGCATCACTTCCTCAACATCTTGATAGAGATTTAGGGCCTGATTCATGTAGCGCAGAAAATATGGGCTAGTGACAATATCGTTTTCTAGGATAATGGCTCGTCCGTGTTTTTCCATCACTTCGGTTACTCCAGATACAATATTTTTGCGCAGGCCCCAATTTTCTTTTCGCTCAATAATATGTAGTTTTTTTGCCCAAGTTTGTGCTTGGATCAATTGGCGAACGGCAGCAATATCTTCTAAATCTTTAGGGCTAGCATTGGGCTTGGGTCCATCTGAATAGATATAAATTGGGCTTTGGCTGGCCTCCTCATTTTGGGCCAAGGCGGCTAAAGTTTGGGACAAATGATCGGGTCGTTGGTAGACAAAGAGTATAACTGGAGCAAAAGTCGATGAAGACATAAGTTTATGATTGTTTATAAAGGCAAATATATATAGAAGCGCTGTATCTTAAAGGCCCCGATATCAGAACACCTATAATTTATTATTACGAATGAGAAGAATAAGCTTTTGGCTCTTTTTGCTCCTCCTCTTGGGAACTGCAAAAAGTTGGGGCCAAAAAACAGCTTTTGCTGTAGAACTAGCCGCCTTTGAACAACAAGTAGAACTCAGTTATTTTGGTCCAATTAAAGGAGTGTATGAGCTCTATGATGTCAATGACTTTTATCGCTATCAAATTCCGGCCAAAACAAAAGCCGAGGCCGAAGTCCTACTGGCCGAAGTAAGAGCAGGTAAATTTCCCTATGCTCGCATCATTGATTTTAAGGCTAGAGAAGAGGCCTGTAAAAATTCTTGTGGCTTTTGGGCGCCAAAATATACTGGGCGAAACAATGATAATGACCAACAAGAAGAAGCTTGGGCCAATACCCCAAAGGCCAATCCCCCCAATCAGCTTTTGGCCCCCAAAGCCAAAAAAACAGCCCTAGCCGCCCCCAAAGAAAAACGAAGTTTGGGCAGTTTGGCCGCCCCAGAAAGAGGGCTGAGCTCGGCTATATTTTTTGATTTTAATAGCAGCGATATTCCCGCAGAAGAAGGCTATAAGATCAATTACCTCAGCGATCTGATGATCAAAAACCCAGAATATACTTTGGTGCTCGATGGTCATTCGGATGCCATTGGCGAAGAAGATAAAAACCTAAATCTCTCTAAAGAACGACTCGAAAAAGTAATGCTCAGCCTCTTTATGAAAGGAGTAGAAGGCGAACGCATGCGCATTCGCCCCCAAGGCGAATCGGATCCTATTGCCATCAATGAGTACCCCAATGGAAGCGATAGCCCAGAAGGCCGACGATATAATCGCCGAGTTCAGCTTCAATTATTAGATGAAAATGGAGAAGAATTGCCCGTTTTGGCCCCCATTGAGATTCCGGCACAGCTTAAAATTGAAGAATAAAACAGCATTTTTAAGCAAAAAAAGGGCCTTTCGACAAGTCGAAAGGCCCTTGCTATTTCCCCAAATTAAAGTCTAAAGGATAAGTCTTTAACCAGTTTTTGATCCAATTCAGGCAGCAAATTTCTTGGAATGAGGTAGGTGGCCAAACCGGCCAAATCGCCAAAAATATGATGTTTATTCATGGCTCCTTCTAGGTATCCAGCCCCAGAAGAGCCCCCAGTTCCAGCCCGCATACCAATCATTCTGCGCACCATAATCATGTGCCGATAACGGAAAGTAGACATCAATTCATCCAACTCCAAGAGCTTATTTAAGAGCTGAAATGGCTGCTGCAATAAGGGATATTCTCGGTACAAATAGATAAATAATGCCGAGCGACAAGCCTTTTCACTCAATCGAACTGGGCGATTTTCTTGGGCAAAAAAGAGCTCATCAAAGGCTTTCATGCTAATTTCTGAACGCTCAGAACCCTTCAATCCCGCCAAATAAATGCCTCGATAATGGGCCCAAAATGGATGCATTTCTGCGTTTTCTGCCGCTTTTTGATCAAAGTTTTGCCAATAATCCAATTGCCAAAAAGGCATCCGAGCCAACCAATTATCCAATAATTCAAATAAAGAAAGACTGTTTTCTGCCGCTTTTATGGCCTCAATATGCTCCGCTCTAAGCTGCTTTTCATAGTACTTTTTGGCATGACGATGGTCCATTTTCAAGCCCAAACGAGTCTCAATTAAACGAAATTGAAAGCTCTGAAAACCCGAAGCAGGAGTCAATAAATCTCTAAAATCTAAGAAATCCATAGGCGTCATGGTCTCCATAACTCGCACCTGAGCCACCAATAATTTCCAAATTTCTACCACCCGATTCAAACGATGTGTAGCCACCTGCAAGCCCTTAGAGTTGTCATTGATGTACTGCTCATCAAAGATTTTTAAGATTGAACTCAACTCATGCTGAACCTGCTTAAACCAAAGCTCATAAGCCTGATGCACAATGATAAACAACATCTCATCATGCGCATCTACCCCCTGGGCCTCACTTTCCAATTGCTGGGCCGACAAAATTTTATCCAAGCCCAAATAGTCGTTGTAATACTGCTCTTTGCCAGTATAAGAGTTTTTCATAGTAGCTGTTTTAGTGCGACTCTCCGCCGCGTTTCCTGCAACTTTAGGCAATTTTAAGCAGCTCTCCAATTCCAAATCAAAATTCTCGACCAACAACAATTATTCGGCTTTTGAGCATACGTTTTTATAATTTTTTTCCCTTTTATCATCCGTTTTTTTAGGGGCCTCCGCAGCTTTGCTGCGGCGCTACGTTGCGGGGCTCGCAAGCCTGCTCGGCCCTTCGGCGGCCAAAGCCGCCTCGGTCTGCCGCTTCGCGGCCCCCCTCCACATCGCTAGGCCAATGCCCAAGCCTAAGCAAAAAACAAAATCCCGATTCTATGGGCCTTTGCGCCATAAAGAATTAAAGAAATAAAGAATTCTTTATTTCTTTAATTCTTTATTTCTTTATTGGATTTCCCAAGCCAAATCCTTAGCTTTAAGCTAGACAATAAGCCCTTTTTGGGCCATTTTTTTGCCTCAAAATATTATCGTATGCCCGTCAAAATAGGGGTCGTCTCCCAAAAAGGAGGCGTCGGAAAAAGTACGCTCTGCCGCCTGCTCGCCAGAGAATATGCCGCCAACGACTGGGAAGTCAAAATTGCCGATATGGACGTCTCTCAGTCCACTTCTTTCAATTGGAATAGCCGCAGATTACAACAAAATATTCAGCCCGCTATCTCTGTAGAACAGTTTGCCGAGGTCAAAAGAGCCCTCAAACTTAGCCAAAATCACGACCTCATTATCTTTGATGGCGCCCCCAGTTCTAACCGCCTTACCCTAGAAATTGCCCAAACTGCCGACCTCATTCTACTGCCCACTGGCACCGCTCTAGACGATCTAGAACCTACTATTAAGTTGGCCCACGAACTCAAAAAACGTAAGATTCCACGCCAAAAAATTGCCCTGGTCCTCTCCAGAATCGGTACCTCCAAAGCCGAAATCGAAGAGGCCAAAGACTATATTTCTATCACCGGATATACCCTAATTGATGGCCTGCTAGAAGAAAAAACTGCCTACCGTAGAGCTAGCGATTTGGGCCAAGCACTTACCGAAACACCCTACCCCAGCCTCAATGAAAAAGCCGATTTTTTGGTCCAAAATATTATCAATTATCTCAATAAATTAGGCTGATTTTTCACCCCAAATTAGCCTCATTTTATCCCTAAAACGACCCTTTTTAACCCCCAAAACGACCAAAATACAAGCCCTAAACGACCAAAAGACGACTCAAAAACGACTTTTTTTTAAAAAACAAACGCTTATCTTTCCCCTTTATTTTCGACGTTTTTTAACAAGTCGCCTAAACTTTTATCTCTTTTTTTTAGGCCCAAAAATATTAATAACTGTTGTTTTGCATTAAAAACCCATAGCGTTAATCACTTTTCGTAAATAATTTTACATCCATTTTTTTAGATATAAATATGTAATTATGGCCAAAATACCCGCTCCAAAAAAGCTAAAAAGTAGCAAAGGACAGCCCCCAAAAGAAGAAAATAGCAGCAAAAATTTGGAAAAAAGACCCAAAAAAGAACGTGTCGCACTCAATTTTTCAGTCGATGCTGACTTCAGAAAAGCCCTAAAATCTGCTGCCCTAGAAGAGGAAATTTCTATGGTAGAGTTACTCAAAAAAATGTTCGATTTTTATCAAAATAAACCCTAAAAAAATGAGCCGATTTTTGGCCCTTTTTTAAGCCGTCGTTTCTAAAAAACGACGGCTTTTTTTAGTCGTTTTTCTCGAAATCTTGTCGTTTTTAACATTTAACCTAAAAACGACAAAACTAAATGCGTACACAAAAAAAGAGCTTCAAACGACCTAAATATCGCCTATTTTAAAGAATTTACAGTTTATTAAAATTTGTATATTTTTGACTAAAAATACGATATACGAAAAAAACGCTTTTTAAAATTTAGTTTTAAAACTTTTTCTGATTTCTAAGCGGTGGAAACTGCTTTTTTGAGCGGTGGAAAACTCAGTTTTTCGTATACAGTTTTATGCGGATAGAAATTGCGTCAGCTTGGCAAAAAAAAATTTTAATTTTTTAAAACAACAACAACAAAATAACAAACAACAACAAAATAAACGAAAAGCCAAGGGCCAGCCCGAGCACATGGGCGCGCGCCTGCGCGCGCGTACGCATGAGACCAAGCTCTTGGTAATACCCTTTTGTTGTTGTTTTCTTTAACAACAATACTTTTCTATATTTTCCGACCCCGTAACTAATTGATTATCAGTTAGTTACAAAGGTTAACAACGACGGATTTGGGGTGTTCGAACGACGGATTTGGGGTGTTTTTGGTTTTTAACGACGACGGATTTGGGGTGTCGAACGACGAATTTGGGGTTAAAAACGACAAATTTGGGGTGTTTTTGGTCCTTCAAATTGCAGTTTTTTTTTGGCGCTGCGTTGATAATGCCGTTTTTTGTGGATAACTTAGCCCAAAATTGTGGATAACCGCCTCAAACGCCCATTTTCCGTAAATAACGTTAAAATATGGAACGAAAAAACGAAAGACAGGGTTCCTCAACAGTTAGAGAAGCCAACGAGCTGATTGAAGCCAGCTACAGATTTTCGGTCTGGGAGGATCGGATTTTTTTGCTCACCCTCTCGCAGATTCAAGCCGAGGATGACGACTTCAAAATTTACAAAATTTACGTCAAGGATTTGGCCCGAGAATATGGGCTGGCCACCAAAAGCGTCTACGAGAATATTCGGGAGGCCGTCTCTTCCCTGCAGCGCAAAACCATCAGCATCCCTTTTCGCTTTGACGAGGGGCCCGGAAAACTGACCACCAGCTTTTTCACTTCCTTCGGCGAATTGGACCAATCGGATTTTAGCCACATCCTGGTGGAGCTGCACCCCAAGCTCAAGCCCTACCTGCTGCAGCTCAAGGAGCGATTCACCCAGTACAACATCTCCTTCCTGGTCCGCATGCAGAGCCACTACTCCAAGCGGATCTACAAACTCCTCAAACAATACCACCCATTGAGTAAACGCAGAATTAGCATTCAGCAGCTCAAGCAGATTTTGCAAATCGAGCCGGAGGAGTACAGCCGCTACTTCGACTTCAAGCGCAGGGTAATCCTCAAGGCCCAAGAAGACCTGGCCGAGTACACAGACCTGAAGTTTGAGTTTGAGGAGGAGCGAAAGGGCCGAAAGGTGCAGGCCATTTTGTTCACAATTGCTACCAACGAGAAAAACGAAATTGAGAGTAGCCCCGCCCCCAAAAGCAAATCTCCCAAAAAATTGCAAGCAGCCCCCAGCCAAGGCAAGCTCTCGGCCGAGGCCAAAAAACTTTTTGAGCAAGTGGAGCATTGGGGCCTCTCGCAGCAGGATTTTGAAAAATACCTCAAGCAGAAAACTCAAGAGGAATTTCAAACCTGCATCGACCTGACCCTGCAAAACGAAAAAGTCAAAAATCGGGTGGCCTACTTAGTGAGTTTACTTAAAAAAGAAAATTTAAAGGCCGTAAAAAAGTTGGATAGTTCTGGCAAGCCGAAGGTGCTCAAAAATTCCTTCCACGAGGAATTCAAAAAGTTGGAGAAGGAGCACCAGCAGCAGGTGAGCCAATGCCGAGCGCATTACCACCGGCTGGCCCAGGCCGAGATTCAGCGCCAGCTCCAAGATGGCCCAAGCATCGAGCGCTTCATCAGCCAGTTTAGAGCCCAGAACTCCTGGATGCCGCTCAACCTGCAGGCCTTCCGCCAAGAGTTTGCCGAGAGCCGAATGTTTCAGGGCCGGGTCTACAACCTCTTCCGGCTGGTGCTGCCCAAATTGCCCGAACTGGAGCAGAAACGAGAATTGAAAATCAAAACGATGGAAAAAGAATTCTGGGCTTTGGTTCGCAAGCTGAGGAACGCCTAGGAGGCCCTCAGCGGCCCGTCTAAGCGCTTTAAATCCCTTTAGGGTGTATTGGGTCCAGACGATTGGCGATAGGCCCTTAGAAGCGAACTGAGGGCCTTTTGCGCAAAAGGGCGTCTTGGCCTTGGGGGAATTTGGGGCTGCAGCTGGATGTGGAAAAAATGGCCCAGTTTGTTCTTGAACTTTGAATTTGGGACCCAGCTTGCCGTTTAAGCCCCCTAGCAACCCGCCTAAGCGCTTTAAATCCCTTTGGAGTGTATTGGGTCCAGACGGTTGGCGATAGGTCCTTAGAAGCGAATTGAGGGCCTTTTGCGCAAAAGTGCAGCTTGGCCCTAGGGAAATTTTGGAGCTGGAGCTGGATGTGGGAAAAATGGCCCAGTTTGTTCTTGAACTTTGAATTTGGGACCCAGCTTGCCGTTTAAGCCCCCTAGCAACCCGCCTAAGCGCTTTAAATCCCTTTGGAGTGTATTGGGTCCAGACGATTGGCGATAGGCGCTTAGAAGCGAACTGAGGGCCTATCGCCTAAAAAAACCGTTTTTCTGCGGTCAGAGGCGAGCGCAGCGAGCCGGCTTAGGGATGGGCAGCAGTGGCCGAGAGGCCAGACCCAGCCCCAAAAAACGCTGGGCGTTTTTGGGGCGCAGGGCCGAGCGAACAGCGAGCTGCGAGACAGCCCGACCCGCAGGCCCAGAGGGCCGAAGGGGAAGCCCCTAAACAGCGTTATAAAATGACTTGAAACTTTGCTAGTTAAAAATATTTAGCGGATATCCTCTTTAGTTTTACGGCCTAAAGCATTGATTTTCAGTATAAAGATTTCTTTATTTAACGGAATCTTTATTTCTTTAAATCTTTAATTAAAGAATTCGTTATATGTACGAAAATTGTTTATTGGGGCCAGTTTTCGGCCTCTAGTTCTATGCTTTTGAGCAGGCTTAAAAAGTCTTGAAAGCTCTCTATAAACAGGCTCATTTTTGGAGATTTCAGTTGAGTAAAGGCCTCTAAATCTTGGGCCATTTGATAAGCTTCTAGGCAGCCAAACAAATGCAAATTGCTTTTTAGTTGATGTAGGAGTTGGTCAATTTTGGACCAATTCTTATTGATTTGGGCGTCTTTTAGGGCCATTTGCATCTGTTGAAGTTCTTGAGCAAAATCGATAAGAAAGGGGCGCCATTGCTTGTCTTCTTGGCCCACCAACTGTTTTAGGCGACCTAATTGGATGTGTAGAGCAGTCATATTTTGCTATTTATTCTTCTTGTTCTAAGATGCGGTAAATGGTAGATTTTCCGATGCCTAGGGCTTGAGCGGCTTTGACAACATGGTTTTTTTGGACATAGAGTTGATGCCTAATAATTTGCCGCTGGTACTCCTGCATGCTGCTTCCGTTTTTGATCCATTGTTGGACCTCTTGTTTAAAGTCATCTTCTAGCCAAAGGTCCTTGCCCTTAATAAATCGGCCAGTGCTTAGTAGGGCCGAGCGTTCGATCAGCTGTTTGAGCTCGCGGAGGTTTTCGCTAAAGTACCAATTTTTCAGGCGGTTTTGTGCCGATTTATGCAGGCTCTTTAGTTGCAAACCCTGCTCTTCGCAAAACTGTCTTAAAAACTGCTGGCTAAGTTGAATCAGCTCGCCTTTTCCTCTTTCTGACAAAGAGGGAATCCGCAATTTTCTGGTTTTGAGTTGTTGAAGCAGCTGGCTAGAAAACTTCTTTTGCTCTTGCAAATAATCCAGATCTTTGCTGCTGCTCAGATATAGTTTTTGGTTCAGAAAAACGGGGCTATCGCCTTGGGGTAAAATGTATTTTCCCTCCTTTAATAATTTGGCCAATAGCTCTTGTAAGTCAAAGGGTAGCAGCTCAATATGCTGAATCAAGAGGGCCTGAAACCCTCGGCTAGAGAGTAGGCCAAAATGCCGCTCATGGCCTTTTTTTTTGCCTTGTCCAAAAAGCAGGCGCTCCAAATCTTCTAGTTTGTGGTCCATCAAGTTGACCGTTATAAAGGGTTGTTGCTCAAAGGGGGAAAGACCGTGCATGGCCCCCGCCAACCAGCTTTTTCCGCTGCCTGCTGGCCCTTGCAAAAAGACAAAGTCCTTGTTTTGGGCCAAAAGTTTGGCTCGTTTAAATAGGCGAATCATCAGTTTGCTTTGCCCCCAAAGCCCCAGCTCGGCAAATTCGGTTAAAATAGCTTCTTCTTCCTGCGCCAAGGCCATTTGCTCCTTCCACCAAGCCTGAAGAAAGGGCAAAAGCTGCTGTACAAAAATGGGGAAAGGCGCCCGAAAAACCAGCACCTGCCGAGCCAATAAATCTTGATAATCTTCCCAGCTGATTTCGGGCGCCCAGCAAAATATTTGTCCTAATTGGCGAACTTGGCTGGCGCTCAAATTGGCCAAAGCCGAAAAAGGCAGAATAGAAGCCCCCAGTTTTTCCTCGCCCAATTCCCAATGCTTTATGCTTTGCAAACTGCCCAGTAGCGCTTGCTTTTCTGCTTTGGGCCAAGCCCATAATCCCAGTCGTAAAGACGCTTTCATCGGATAAAAATTGAAGAAATAAGAGGATGTTTGTTTTTTGGGGCCTCCCGCCTTCGGCGGGCGCTACGTTCCGCAGCTCGCAAGTCTGCTCGGCCCTTCGGCCTGCGGCCTCGGTCTGGCCTGACGGCCACTGCTGCACATCGCTAGGCCAAGGGCCATTTCCTAGCCTTAGGCAAAAGTTGAGGCTTTTTTGTAATTTTGGAGGACGCTCGATTTCCTTTGGGCCAAAATGAAAATAAAACCTATGCCTAGTTTAGAAAAAGAAAGCAAAAAATCTCAAATCTATCGAGCCGCCGCTCAACTCTTTAAAGAAAAAGGCTATCAAGCTGCTTCCATGCGCGACCTAGCCGAGCGAGTAGAGCTGCGGGCCTCTAGTCTATATAATCACATCGGTTCCAAAGAAGAGATTTTGCAGCAAATTTGTTTTGAGCATGCCCAAGATTTTCTCAAAGCCATGCAAGAGGTCGAGCAGCTACCCATTAGCCAAGGCCAAAAAATTGAACGCCTGCTGCGCTTTCATATTCGCAAGGCTCTCAAAGAGGTAAGCAGCCTAACGGTCTTCAATGATGAGTGGAAACACCTTAGCAGCCCCCAGCTCGAAGAGTTTAGAGGCCTGCGTAAAGATTATGAAAATCGCTTTAGGGCCATTATTGAGCAAGCTGTAGCTAGCGGAGAATTGCCAAATTTAGATACAGAGCTCTTGCTTTATGCCCTGCTCAATGCTATTCACTGGCTACCCAATTGGAACCATCGAAATAGTGAGCTTACCGCCAGCGAATTAGAGGAACAAGTGCTGCGCATTTTGCTAAAAGGAATTCAAAAATAAATGCTTGAAGGCCTTTTTTTTGAAGCCAAATTTATAGAAACGAACATTTGTTCGTATTATTTAGCTCGCCCAATTCAATCAAGAGAAACAAACTACTTATGGAAAGCAATATTAGCACCCAAATCGATAAGGCGACTTTGCGCCAATCTTTCTTTTTGGCCAGCCAAGCTAGAGCCATGGCTGCCCTTTATGAAGATAATTTCAAGTTGGTCTCTAAGTATGTGCATGCCACTTCTAGAGGGCATGAAGTTTTGCAAGTAGCCTTAGGTAGCCAATTGCTTCCTCAAGATTTTGTGGCCCCTTATTATCGAGATGATGCGCTTTTGCTGGCTATTGGTATGCAGCCCTATGATTTGATGCTACAGCTACTCGCCAAGCGAAATGATCCCTTTTCTGGTGGCCGAACTTATTATTCGCATCCCAGCCTAAAGGATGAGGATAAACCCAAAATTCCCCATCAGTCTTCGGCCACAGGAATGCAGGCTATCCCCACCACTGGGGTGGCCATGGGCATCCAGTACAAAGAAAAAATGGGCCTCTATACCGAAGATTTTCAGGACCAATTGCCTATTGCAGTTTGCTCTTTGGGCGATGCCTCAGTAACAGAGGGCGAAGTAGCAGAGGCTTTCCAAATGGCCGCCCTCAAACAGTTTCCCATTTTGTATGTGGTCCAGGATAACGGCTGGGATATTTCGGCCAATGCCGAAGAAACCCGCGCCCAAAATGCCTTTGAATATATTCAAGGTTTTCATGGCATTGAGGCCCGCCAAATTCAAGGCAATAATTTCTTAGAAAGCTATCTCGAGATTCAAGATATTCTGCGCATCATGCGCAAAGAACGCCGCCCCTTTTTGTTGCACGCTTCGGTGCCCTTGCTCAATCACCATACTTCTGGAGTGCGTATGGAGTGGTACCGAGACGACCTAGAGGAACAGCGAAAATTAGATCCTACCCCCATTTTTATCCGCCAAATGCTGGCCGAAGGCTTTAGCCAAAGTGATATTGAGGAGATCGAGCAGGCCGCCAAAGAAAAGGTAGCAGCCGATTTTGAACGCGCCTTGGCCCAAGAAGATCCTCAAGCAGAAGATATTTTTAAGCATGTGTATGCCCCCACGCCTGTTACCAGCGAACAAGGCGAACGCCGCCCCGCCAATGGGGAGGAAAAAGTAATGGTGGATTCGGCCCTTTTTGCCGTTCAAGAACTCATGGAGGATCATCCCGAATGTTTGCTTTATGGCCAAGATGTGGGCGGCCGCTTAGGCGGGGTCTTCCGCGAAGCGGCCACCCTGGCCCAAAAGTTTGGCGATGACCGAGTGTTTAATACGCCCATCCAAGAGGCTTTTATTATTGGAAGTACGGTGGGCATGGCCGCTACTGGCCTCCGTCCCATCGTAGAGGTCCAGTTTGCCGATTATATCTGGCCCGGCCTCAATCAGTTGTTTACCGAATTAAGTCGCTCTTATTATCTCTCTAACGGAAAATGGCCCGCAAGCATGATTCTCCGCGTGCCTATCGGCGCTTATGGAAGTGGTGGCCCCTATCACTCTTCTAGTGTAGAGTCGGTCCTTACCAATATCAAGGGAATCAAAATCGCTTATCCTAGCAATGGCGCCGATCTAAAAGGCTTGATGAAGTCGGCTTATTTAGATCCCAATCCCGTCGTTATTTTTGAACATAAGGGGCTGTATTGGTCTAAGGTGCCAGGCACCGCCGCCGCCCGAACGATTATGCCCGATCGCGATTATGCTTTGCCCTTTGGCCAAGCCAATATGGTCCTAGAAGCCACGGAAGAGAAGAAGGCGAAAGGCCCTGTGGCTTTGGTCGTTTCTTATGGTATGGGCGTGCATTGGGCCCTTAATGCGGCCAAGGCTTTCCCCGGCCAAGTTTCCATTCTGGATCTCCGCACTTTGGCCCCCCTAGATACCGAAATGATTTATGCCCAGCTCAAAAAACACCACCGCTGTCTGGTCCTCACGGAGGAGCCTGTAAATTGCACTTTTGCCCAAAGTATCGCCGCCCGAATCCAAGAAAATTGCTTTGAGTCACTCGATGCTCCAGTCCAAACTTTAGGCGCAGAAGATTTACCCGCTATCCCTTTGCACGAAAATCTAGAAAAAGCCATGCTTCCTTCTAGCCAAAAGGTCCAAGCTGCTTTAGAAAAGTTGCTGAAGTATTAGTAGGGGCCTCCGCAGCAAAGCTGCGGCGCTACGTTTCAGGGCTCGCTATTCGCTCGGCCCTTCGCCAGCAAGCTGGCTCGGTCTGGCCTGACGGCCACCCTTGCACATCGCTAGGCCGCTCCACCAAATAGCTAAGGTTTGGCCTTTTTCTTCGGCCGCCTAACCACTGAGTTTGAATTTAAAAAACACTGACTATATATGACCGAATTATATCCACTCCAATTGTCGGATGTTCGCCAAGAAACTGAGGATTGCCGCTCTTTGGCCTTCGCCATCCCCCAAAACCTCCAAGAGAAGTTTAAGTTTGTTCAGGGCCAATACTTAACCCTGCAAACTAAAATCAATGGAGAAGATGTTCGCCGTAGTTACTCGATTTGTTCTAGCCCCTTGGACCAAGAACTTCGGGTGGCCGTCAAGTTATTGCCCGGCGGTAAGTTCTCTACTTTTGCCAATGAAACGCTAAAGGTGGGCGATGAGCTCTTGGCTATGCCGCCTATGGGAAATTTCTATACAGATTTAGATCCCCAACAAAGTAAACACTATTTCTGTGTGGCCGCAGGTAGCGGCATCACACCCATGATGTCGATTATCAAAACGACCCTAGAAACAGAGCCCAATAGCCAGATTACTCTGCTTTATGGCAATAAAAATACCCGAAATATTATTTTTCATGAGCAACTAGAAGGCCTAAAAAATAAGTACTTAGAGCGCTTTACGATCATCTATATCCTCAGCCGTGAAAAACTAGATGAGGATATCCTTTTTGGCCGCATCGATGCCCAAAAGTTTGAGGCGATTAGCCAAACTTTGGTCGATCTCAATACGGTTGATGAATGTTTCCTTTGTGGACCAGAAACCATGATTCTCGCTCTCAAAGAGGGCCTAGCCAATAAGGGCATTCCTCAAAAAAATATCCACTTTGAGCTCTTTGGAACCAACCAAAAAGGCCAGAAGAAACCAGAAATCAAAAAAGAGAACCAAGGCAAAGCCGCCAAGGTAGAGGTCCGCGTAGATGGCCGCAGCTTTGTTTTTGATTTGCCCTTTGGCCAAGATAATTTATTGGATGCCTCTATGAAGGAAGGCGCTGACCTCCCCTTTGCTTGTAAAGGTGGGGTTTGTTGCACTTGCAAAGCCC